>CANJOX010000324.1 GCA_947475795.1 Gemmatimonadota bacterium | reverse complement strand
GCCCATCGAAGGAGTGATGAATACACCGAGCCATCATCGCGTGCACCATGGGGTGAATCCGAAGTATCAGGATCGCAACTACGCCGGTGTGTTCATTGTTTTCGACAAGTGGTTTGGCACCTTCGAGGTCGAGGATGAGGCGGAACCGGTAGTCTACGGGACAACCAAGCCGCTGGAGAGCTGGAACCCGGTGACGGCCAACCTGCAGGTGTTCCGCTACCTGTGGCAGGACCTGCGACAGGTCAGCCGCTGGTCGGACCGTGTGCGGCTCATCTTCGGTCGTCCCGGATGGCGGCCCGCGGAACTGGGCGGCCCGATCATGCCGGCGGCCGTGTCCGTGCACCGCGTGGAGAAGTTCGATCCGCCGGTTCCGCGTCCGCTGGCCGGGTACGGCTTGCTGCAGTTCGTGCTCGCCACGAGCGCGGCGGTGTCGGTACTGCGCCACGCGTCCACCCTCCCCAAACAGGAGACGGCCGCCATGGCCTTCCTGGTCGTGGTCTCCCTCGTTGGTGTCGCCGGCATCTTCGAACGCGCCAAGTGGACGTGGCCCCTCGAGACGGCGCGGTTGATCGCGTTCGGCGTGATCGGTGGGGCGTTGGTGGTGACGCAATCTCCCCTCGCCATCTGGGGCTGGGGGAGCATCATCCTCTCTGTCGGATCGTTTGTCGTGCTGTGGCGCCACCGCTCGACCTTCACCGAAGTGGCGCTGTCGCCGGTCATGTGAGACACGAGCTGACGCGACTCCTCCCGTGGGTGTTCGTAGGCATCCACGTCGTATTCGCGGCCGGCGTCTATCCCACGCTGCCCCCGCGCATTCCCACGCATTTGGATGTCAGTGGCGTGGTCACGGCCACCAGCGCCACCTCGTGGGGGGCGTGGTTCGCCTTACCCATGGTGTCCGTAGCGACCACCGGACTGCTCGCCGCGATCGCCGCCTATCTGCCGCGAAATCCGTCGCTCTTCAACTTCCCCGATAAGGCGCGATTTCTCGCCCTACCCGCCGAATACCAGCCGCCGGTGGTAGCGGTGATGCGCACGACGCTCGACGTCACCGCGAGTGGTGTCGCGATCACCATGGGCCTGGTGCAGGGGTTACTCTGGCGCGCCGCCTTCGGGCGTGTGCCGCAAAACATGCAGGTCGTGTTGCTGCTACTCACGTTGCTCTTGGGGCCCGGGATTCTGCTCTCGGTCACGCGCGTGAGCGCGGCGGTCGAGGCGGCGGAGCGGCGGCTCCGCGATCGGGGAAAGGCGAGGTCGCTGGGGTAGCGGACACTGGCCGCTACGATGGAGAGTAGCGCGACGTGCGCTGCAGCGTCCAACAAGGAAAATTCTCTGGTTTTCCGGTCCGATGATCACTCACGCACCGGCAGACGTCCCTGCTCGAGCTGTTCGATGAGATCGAACAGTCCAGCGGCTTCCCACCATCGGTTTCGCTGTCCGGTCGAAAGCGGAAGGAGTACGCCGGCTGTGACGAGTTGCTCGATCCCCTCATAGACGCGACTCTTGGAACGCCCCGTGATCGCCGTAGCGACGGGAGCCGAGAGCATCGGATGGGCAGGAAGCAGATCAATGACGGCCCAGGCAGCCGCGTCCGCTCTGGGAACGACTGGCAGTTGGCGCAGCATCATGCGCCACTGTTCCTGCAGGGCACGCACGGCGACGATATACGCTCGAGCGAGACGGACCGCACGAAGTGTGGCGGTGGCAAAGTATTCGATCCACCCCGCCACCCCGTCGTCACCCGGGTTGCGATACCGTGTCAGCGCGGCGATGTACGATGCCTTCGCCCCGGCGAACACCACGCTGATCGGCGGCACAAAGTGCGGCGCGATGCCGCGGCGCTTCAGAATGACATGAACGAGCGCGCGTCCGGTGCGTCCGTTACCATCGGCAAACGGGTGGAGGGTCTCGAACTGCGCGTGCACGAGCGCCGCCTGCACTAAGGGTGACAACAGGTCGCCATTGATGACATCGCAGAGATCCGTCAACAAAGGGGCAAGCGAGTCGGCCGGCGGAGGCACGAAATCGGCGCCGCACGGCGTGTAGTCGTTGCCTCCGATCCAGTTCTGCGTCGTACGGAACCCTCCGGCGATGTGTCGTTGCGCGGTGCGCTCCAGCAATCGACGATGAATCGCACGGATCTCGTCGTTCGCAAATCGCGTCCCCTCCGCGGTGCTTTCGACGGCAAGCACCATGGCATCGATATTCGCGAGCACCTCGATCGCGGTCGCCCCCGGAGTCGCCCCCGATTCCGCCTTCGCCTCGGCGCGAGCGAGGTCTCGTACACCCAGTTGCATTCCCTCCACCTTAGACGAAGCGATGGATTCGGTTCGCAGCAGGAGGCGAGCGAGGGGCCCGAGCGTCGAGCCGCCTTCGCTGTTCAGCGTGAGCAGCGCCTGCTCGGCCTCCGAGACGAGCGCGGCCAGCGCACCGTCGAGACGAACCTCCAGGCCGCCGAGACGTTCGGGGATGTGCACATCGTAACTGCAGGCGCGCCGATGCCGCGGTGGGGCCACTTGGGTTCCATCAGACGGCCAGATTCGCCTTTCGTATCTACCAGGCATGCGCGGTATCGAGCGGCGGGAAACGAGACTAAGGATGTTCCATAGTTTCACTTAAATAGTAAGTGAAACTATGAAAAACCGCTATTCCCGGATGGCGCCCGTCCATCCACCCATTCAATTCCCAACGCAAAACGGCGCGCCGACCGAGGTCAGCGCGCCGTTTACCGTACTCAGTGGCTTGGGACGGAATCGAACCGCCGACACGCGGATTTTCAGTCCGCTGCTCTACCAACTGAGCTACCAAGCCGATCCACCTACAGACTCCCACGCTAACCGACCCGGGGGCCTTTCCGCAAGCGCTCCCCGCGCCACGAACACCCCGCGCGCCGCCACTGGCCGCGCGGCACCGTCACACCGGCTTCGTCGCCGTCGCCGTAATGATGCTCTTCAACCCACCGCGCACGTTGAAATCCCCCACCACCGTCATCGTGCGCGGGTTACACGCCGCCACCAGATCGTCCAGGATCGTGTTCACCGCCCGCTCGTAAAAAATGCCGTCGTTGCGGAAGCTCCAGAAGTACAGCTTCAGGCTCTTCAACTCCAGACACAACTCGGCCGGCTGGTACGTGATCCGGATCGTCGCGAAGTCGGGCGCGCCCCCTTCCAGCAGACGCAGTTCCACGGCATCGGTCTCGACGCCGCCGAGTGGACAGAGCGACGTGAACTCCGTCGTCTCCATGAAAATTTCGTACGTCCGGTCCGCGTAGGGATTCGGAAACGTCTCGAGCAGTTGAGGCTTGGGCATCTCCGAATGTAGACGGGTGCGCCGTCGATGTCAGCTTTGGTCCCGCAGCCGCTTCGACCACTCGTCCAGCAGCAGCCGCTCGGCCGGCGTCAGGCTCGACATCCCTTCGGCCGCGATCTTGTCCAGCACCGCGTCCAGCGCGGTCCGCGGGTGCGGCGCCACCGCCGTCTGCCCGGGCCGCGAGGCCGGACGTGGCTCGGGACGCACGCGACCCACCGCCGCGCGGCTCTGCGCCACGATGTCGTCCACCTCCCGCTCGCGCGGCCGCGACGACTTGGGCACCGCACGCGGCGAGTCGTCCCCCTCGTCCGGCACCGACGCGATCCGGCTGCGGAAGCGACCCAGACTCCCGGCCCCCGGCGCCCGCAGATACACCCACCCGGCCACCATCCCGCCGATGTGCGCCGCGTACGCCGTCCCGCCCAGGCTCCCCGAATCCACCACCGCCATCGTGATGTTGATCAGCGCCATGAACACCACCAGCCACTTCACCTTCATCGGGACCACGCCGAAAAACAGCACTTCGTCGTCGGGCCACCGCGAGGCATACGCCACCGCCACGCCCAGGATCGCCGCCGACGCCCCCACCAGCGTGCCGCCGTTGCGCTGGAACATGTAGTGAAACGCCCAGCCGCCCACGCCGCACCACAGGTAGTACCACACGAAGGTGCTGCTCCCCCACGCGCGCTCCACCCGCGGACCGAACAGCCACAGCGTCCACATGTTCAGCAGCAGGTGCATCAGGCCACCGTGCACGAACATGTACGTGGCCACCGTCCACAACGAGCGGGACGCGAGATCGCCGGCCGAATAGCCGAGCCACTGCGCCATGTTCGCGTCGCCCACCAACGTCGCCTGCACGAAATACACGCCCACGCACAACCCGATCAGCCAGTACACGGCCTGCGGGTTCCGGGGCGGATCAAAATCGTCGTACGTGACGTAGGCCATGACGGGACGCGAAAAGACGCGGGAAAATCTGTGGAATCAACGACCTCAGGG
>CANJOX010000323.1 GCA_947475795.1 Gemmatimonadota bacterium | reverse complement strand
CGAGTGAAATCATCGTGGCGGCCGTGTGCGATGAGGAATACGAGTCGATCGGCACGCGGGCGTTTCTGGCACATGGGGTGCAGGCCACCGGCGCGATCATCACCGAGCCGACGCGTCTGGCGGTGACGCCGGCGCACAAAGGGTTCGCGTGGATCGAGGCGGTGGTGCACGGCCGTGCGGCGCATGGCAGCCGCTACGACGTGGGCATCGACGCCAACCGCAACGCGGCGATGCTGGTGGCCGCGCTGGACCGCTTCGAGGCTGATGTCCTGACGACCCGCGTGCATCCGCTGCTGGGACGCGCCTCGCTGCACGTGTCGTCCATCACCGGCGGGACGGGGTGGTCCACGTACGCCGAACGCTGCGTCGTGCGGATCGAGCGGCGTACGCTGCCGGGGGAGACCGGGGCGCAGGCGCTGGCCGAGGTACAGGCACTGTGCGATGTGCTGTCAGCCACCCGTGCGGGCTTCTGCGCCGAACTCGCGCTGGTGTGCGCGCAACCCCCGCTCGACCTGTCCGCCGACGCGCCGCTCATCGGCGCCGTCTCGCGCGCCTGCGCATCGCAAGCGCTCGAACCACGGATCGCCGGCCTGTCGTGCTGGACCGACGCCGCCCTGTTCGCCGAAGCGGGAATTCCGGCGCTCTGCTTCGGCCCCGGCGATATCGCCCGCGCGCATTCGGCCACGGAGTGGGTAGAGCTGGAGCAGATCGCGCACGCCACGGACGTCCTGGAGGCGGTGTGCGAGGGATGGGGACGGTAGCACCATTGGCTTGGGGTGATACCGATTAGGCTCCCACATCCCAGAACCCAGTACCCACTACCCACTACCTCAAGCCCGCAGCCCACAGCCCACAGCAGCCATGCGCTGTTGGCCCGAGGTTATGTGTTATGCGTGGTGGGTTTTGGGTTCGCACCAGTGTTTCAGCGGCGTCACGTCCGAGGATATCCGCAGCTCCCCCCCTGCCGCAGCACCACCCTTCAGTACCTTGCAGTGACCTATGCAGCTCTCCGTCTCGCAGTACGACCGTCTCGAACGCGCCATCACCGATGGGACGCGGCTGCAGCTGCGTCGCCGCGGCAGCGAATTCCTCGTGATCCCTGAGCGCCTGCGCCTGGTGGCCGGACGCGAGCAGATCGTGGCGCGGCACCCGAGCACGGGGAGTGCGCTCGAGATCTATCTAGACGAACTGGACGGCCTGGAGATCGTGCGGTGAGCGCGATGCATCCGCTGGTGGCGGTGTACGCCGATGAGTCCTGCCTGGGCAACGGCCAGCGCGGTGACACGCCCGGTGGGTTGGGCGCCCTGATCGAATTCCGGAAAACCGATGGCTCGCTCCAGCGCTTCGACCTGTGGGCGTCCGAGCCGGACACCACGAACAACCGGATGGCGCTCCGCTCGGTGATCGACACGTTCGACGCGATGTCCCGGAAGGGGAATACCCTGTCGGTGCTGTTCACCACCGACTCGCGGTACATCGTGGACGGCATGACCTCGTGGGTGCGCGGATGGATGGCGCGCGGGTGGAAGCGGGCGCAGGGACCGGTGGAGAACGTGGAGCTGTGGCAGGCCGCGGTCGCCGCCGTGGCCGCCCACGAAACCCAGTGGGCGTGGGTGAAGGGACATGCCGGTCATCCGCAGAACGAGTACGCCAACCACCTCGCAACCCGTGCCGCCGCTGTGCAGGACCGCTCGGACGGACTCGTGCTGTCGTCGTTCGAGGAGTGGTGGAACGCCCAGCCGCTGCGGGCCAACACCAAGCGCGCGCCACTGGCCGCGTTCCCCGACCCGGACCGCTTCACCGCCTCGCCGGCGTTACCCCGCGCCGCGATGGCGCGTCGGATACCGTAAGGCTTCCGGCGCAGCGGCGGCGGGCCCACACCGGCAAACCCATGTTCAAAGTGCTGCTCATACTCTCGGTCGGGATCGCCATCGGGTACGGCTACGGATGGAAGGACGCGCACGTGCACGAACAGCACATCGTCGAGCGCGTGCTCGATCGCATCGGCGGGGAGACGCGTGACCGTATGGGCAATGACGTGGACGGGCGGTTCAAGACGGCGGACGGCAAGTGAGCGTCGCGTCCCGATCGCTGGACGATCTCGACCGCCTCGCCTTCCGGCTCGCCCGGGTGGTGCGGACCCAGTACCCGCACCTGCTCGCGCAGGGTTTCACGCTCGTCGATCTCGAAGAGCGGCTGTTGCCGTTTCGTGAGGCTCGCCGCGAAATGGCCGACGGCGGCGCCGATGTATTCGAGCGGGCCGTGCTCCGCCTGATCGCCGGCGAACGGGGGTATCTGCACACGGAGGTCGAATTGCAGAGGGCCTGCGTGCAGGCCCTCGCCTCACCGTCCCCCTCGCTGTCGCTCATCCGTGCGTGGGGCACCACGTCGCTGACACTGGCGGCGACGGCCACCGAGATCGGCAGTGAGCGCCTGTCGTCCGCCGCGCGCAGCGGTGCGGCGCGCCCTGACCTTGCGCTGGGCGCGAGCACGCCGCACTGCAGTTGCCGGTTTTGCGGCAACCGCCTGCCCGACAACCGGCACATGATCTTCTGCCCGCATTGCGGCCTCGACATGACGAAGCGGCAATGCCCGGCGTGCAGCACCGAGCTCGACGTGCAGTGGCGTTTTTGTGTCACCTGCGGCCGCGGCGCCGATCTTCCCGACGTCGCCGAGCCCGTTCGCCGAGCTGGCTGAATCCTGCGCGTGACGCGGGGTGTATACTCGTGTATGCGTCTCGTGTTGACTTCTCCGCGCTGGGCTCGGCGTGCGCTGTTCTTCGGCGCATGCGTGTCCGCCACCGCCTGTGCGACCGCCGTGCCGGTCGGTCTGCCACGCGCCCCGAATGGCACCACAATGGCCGGCGCGACGGCCACGGGCGCCTCCACGATGCCGCCCGAGGTGCGCTGGCCGGTGCGCACGCTCCCCCACGTGGACCTGTGGCTCCACGCGTTCGCGATGATCGGCACCGACAGTGCCACCGTGCCACTGTATCGCCGCGGCTACCGCGACTCGCTGGTCGTGGTGAAGAACCAGCGCAACCTGCTCACCGCGCTTGACGCGAATCGCCCCACGCTGGTCAAGCGGCTTGCCGTGTCGGGCGGCTACCTGTCGGCCCAGTTCCTACCATTCGAGTTTTCGAATTGGGATGCGATGCGGTACGCCATCGAGCGCTTCCTGCAGGCCGAGGGCGACCCGCGGCGCGCGCCGGACCGTGAGACACAAGCGCGCCTGGTGCTGCTGGCGTCAATGTTTCCGGCGGCGCCCGACCGCGAGTGGCTGCGGCTCTTTCTGGCCGGGGTCATTGACGAACAGGAGCGATTCTTCGGCGCCGAGCATGCACGCGCCATCCGGACGCGGGGGGCGGTGATCACGGCGGTGGACAGCCTTTGGCAGCGGGTCTACCGTGCGAAGTTCGAGCGATTCCTGAATAACACCGCCCAGCGTCAGGGCGATCTGCTGTTGTCGCTGCCCATCGGCGGCGAGGGGCGCGCGGCTACGGGTCCCACGCGCCGCGCGATGGTGACCGTGCCGTTTCCGGAGCGCCCCGACGACGCGCCCGAGGTGCTGTACGTGTTCGCGCACGAGACCACCGGATCGCTGGTGGGCACGGTGGTCAGCGACAACACGACGCCGGCCGAGCAACGTGCGGGAACGGCGGACCGCTACGTCGCCCTAGGGCAGGTGCAGGCGGGCGCGATGGTGCTGGCGGCCGTCGCGCCGGAGCTGCTCGATGGCTATCGGCGCTACTATCTGGCACAGGTCGGCGTGCGCCCCGATGCCGCCGACACGGCGTCGCGCCTGCGCGCCTTCGATCGCACGTTTGCGCTGCCGCCGGTGATTCGCGAGGCCGTCCAGCGTCAAGTGGACATCGTGCTGAGCGGTATCTGAGCCTCATCAGACCTTCCTGATCCATGACCGATATTCCCCGGACGGCGCTCGAGCGTGTGCTCGCCCGCGCCAGCGAACTGCAAACCACCAGCGGCGAGACCGACGAACGAGTCTCGGACGAGCGGCTGCTCGACATTGCCAAGGAGGTGGGGCTCGACGCGGCGCACGTGCGGCAGGCGCTCGCCGAGGAACGGTCACGGCTGCCGATGTCGGAGCCGGATGCTGGACCGCTGCTGGATGGACTCGGGATTGCGGCGGTGAGCGCGCAGCGCACGGTCCCCGGGACGCCCGACGATCTCTTGCGGCGACTCGACAGCTGGATGCCCCGGATGGAGTCGCTCACCACCCGTCGCCGGGTTGGGGACCGGCAGAGCTGGGAACCGCGCCATGACCCGTTGGGCAATTTTCTGCGGTCCTTCG
>CANJOX010000322.1 GCA_947475795.1 Gemmatimonadota bacterium | reverse complement strand
GATGGTGCGGTTTACGGGTGAAACCGCGCACTGAGCATCATGTCAGATCTCCAAGAGCTGTATCAGTCCGTCATCCTCGACCACAATCGCAAGCCGCGGAACTTTGGCGCGCTGGACGGTGCCAACCGGGCGGCGGACGGCAAGAATCCGCTGTGCGGCGACGAAGTGCACGTGGCGCTGCATGTGGAGGGGGACACCATCACCGAGGTGAAGTTCACGGGGCACGGCTGCGCGATTTCCAAGGCGTCGGCGTCGCTCATGACGGCGGCGGTGAAAGGAAAGACGCGCGCGGAGGCGGAGGTGCTGTTCGCGCGCTTTCACGCGCTGGTGCTGGGCCAGGATGCCGGCGGCGGCAAGGATCTCGGGCAGCTCGTGGTGTTCTCCAGCGTGTCGCGCTTTCCGGTGCGGGTGAAGTGTGCCTCGCTGGCGTGGCACACGCTGAAGGCCGCGCTCGATGACGGCCCGATCGACGTCGTGCCATCGGTGAGCACCGAGGCGTGAGCGGCAGCGTGAGCGACGCCGCCGGCTTTGTCCGGGCGGCGGCGCGGCGCGACATCGATGCCGCGGTGCCGCTCGGGGTGGTGCTGCCGGATGGCCGGCGGGTGTGTCTGGTGCGCGACGGGGAGACGGTCTACGCGGTGGCGGACCGGTGTCCGCATCGGGATTTCGCGATTTCCGGGGGCGATGTCGTGGCCCCCTGCGTGCTCGAGTGCCCGTGGCACGGGGCGCATTTCGACGTCCGGACCGGTGCCGTGCTCTCCGGTCCGTGCACCGACGATCTGGTCACGTACGCGGTGCAGATCGCCGGTGGTGATGTTCTGGTGGGGCCGCGTCGTACGTAGCTGACCGGCGGGTGGCGGTCGCGGTCCGTGTGCCTTTTCGAGGTGGTATGACGATCAGATCCCTGGCGCCGCGCGCCGATTTTCCGTTGCTGGCCGCCAACCCGGCGCTGCATTACCTCGATTCCGCGGCCACGTCGCAGAAGCCGGCGGCGGTGCTCGATGCCATCCGCGGGTTCTATGAGACCGCCAACGCCAATCCGCATCGGGGCGCGTACGCCCTCTCGGCGGCGGCCACCGATGCCTACCACGACGCCCGCACCACCATCGCGCGCTTCGTGGGGCTGGCCGATGCCGACTGTCTGATCTTCACGCGCGGCACCACCGAGTCGATGAACGTCGTGGCGTCGAGCTGGGGCGACACGCACGTGGGCGCCGGCGACGAGATCGTGGTGTCGGCGCTCGAGCATCATGCCAACTTCGTGCCGTGGCAGCAGCTGGCGCGCCGCACCGGCGCCACGCTGCGCATCGTGGAGCTCACCCCCACGCAGACCATCGACCTCGACCAGCTGCGCGACGTGGTTGGCGCGCGCACCAAGATCGTGGCGATCACGCACGTGTCGAACGCCGTCGGCGCCATTACCCCGCTGCACGAGGTGGTGCGCATCGTGCGCTCGCGTTCGGCCGCCGTGATCGTGGTGGACGGTGCGCAGGCGGTGCCTCACCTGCCTGTGCATTTCGATGCGCTGGATATCGATTTTTATGCATTCAGCGGCCACAAGCTGCTGGGCCCGATGGGGATCGGCGTGCTGGTGGGGCGGCGCGCCCTGCTGGAGGCCATGCCGCCCTACCAGTTCGGCGGCGACATGATCGAGTGGGTGCGCGACACCGACAGCACGTGGAACGTCTTGCCGCACAAGTTCGAGGCCGGCACCCCGAACGCCGCCGACGCGGTGGGACTGGCGGCTGCCGTACGCTATCTCGAGGCGCTCGGCATGGCCGACGTGCGGGCGCATGAAGTGGCGCTGCTGGAGGCCGCGGAGGCGCGCGTGCGCGCGTTGCCCGGCGTCACGGTGTACGGGCCGCCGCCCGCGCAGCGCAGCGGGGTGCTGAGCTTCTCGCTGGCTGATGTGCACCCGCACGATCTGGCCACGATCCTCGATCAGCACGGCGTGTGTATCCGGGCGGGGCATCACTGTGCACAGCCGCTCATGCGTCGGCTGGGCGTGAGTGCCACGGCGCGGGCCAGCTTCTACGTGTACAGCGACGGCCGTGACGTGGACGCGCTGATCGAGGCGCTGGCCGCCGCGCAGCAGCTGTTCGCCACCGTCGACTGATGGCGCCGTTGACGTCGGGCACGACGGCGTCGATCGCGGCGATGTATCAAGAAGCGCTGCTGGCCCATCACCGCGCGCCGCACAACCGGCGCGAGTTGGCCACGCCCACCGGGTCGGCGTTACGCCGGAATCCCGTGTGCGGCGACGAGATCCGCGTGATGGTGGCCGTGCACGACGACGTGGTGGCCGATGTGGCCTTCAGCGGCCGCGGCTGCTCCATTGCGACCGCGTCGGCATCGATGATGACCGAGGCCACCCGCGGCCTTTCCGTAACGGGCGTACTGGCCCTGGCTGACGCCGTGGAGCGGATGCTGCACACCCCGGGCGGCGAGGAGGGAGCGCCGGCGCTGCCGGAGCGGCTGGCGCCGTTACGCGGCGTGGCCCCCTTTGCCGGCCGGCACGGCTGCGCGATGCTGCCGTGGCAAGCGCTACGCGAGTCATTGCGCGAGTCGCTGCGCGAGGCCGTGCGGTAGCGGCGGCGGTGGCGGCGGTGCCGACGCCGCAGTTGACGCCACGGCACGCACACATTCGATTGCGGCCCATGTACGCACTCGCCATTCTCCGCTATCGCCGTCCGTTCGACGAAGTCGCCCCGCACGTCGACGCGCACCGCGCCTACCTCAAGTCGCTCCACGCGGCCGGCACCCTGCTGGCGTCCGGTCCGTTCGACCCGCGCGTGGGCGGCGCCTTGCTGTTGCGGATTCCCGACGACGACGCGGTCGCCGCGCTGGACCGCGTGCGCGACGATGATCCGTTCACAAAGCTGTCCATGGCGCAGTATGAGTTGCTGCCGTGGAACCCGGTGATCGGCCAGGACGGGCTGGACCGGCTGTAGACGGGCGGGACGTTTACTCGCCGTCGAGCACCAGCCGCACCATCCGCAGCAGGCCGTCCACGCGGAACGGTTTTTCGATGAAGTTGGTGGCGGGGCTCAACGCACCGGGGCGCTGGAACGAGGCGCCGGTGTAGCCCGACATGAACAACACGCGGGTGTCGGGCATGAGCGCGGCCACGCGGTCGGCCAGTTCTTCGCCGCCCATGCGTGGCATGATCACGTCGGTGAGCACGAGGTCGATCGTGGTGGTGGCCGACCGTGCCGTCGCCAGCGCGTCGTATCCGTCGATCGCGGTGAGGACACGGTACCCCGCAGCCTCGAGGGCGCGGGTCGCGAGGCTGCGCACCGAGTCGGCGTCTTCCACCACCAGGATCGTTTCCGATCCGCCGCGCATGGCACCCCGCGGCGCGGCGAGCGTGCGCTTGGCCGGCTCCGCATCTTCGGCCCGTGGAAAATACAGGTCGAAGGTGGTACCGACGCCGACCTCGCTGCTGGCGAGGATGTAGCCTTCGCTCTGCCGCACGATGCCGTAGACGGTCGCGAGGCCAAGGCCGGTGCCCTTGTCCCTCGCCTTGGTCGTGAAGAAGGGCTCGAAAATGCGCGCGCGCGTATCGGCATCCATGCCGACGCCAGTGTCGCCGACCGAAAGCCGTACGTAGCGGCCGCGCGGCAGCTGGGGCAGCAGGTGCGGCTCCGTTTCCGACAGGTCGATGTTCCCGGTGGTCACGAGGAGCGCGCCTCCCTGCGGCATGGCATCGCGGGCGTTGACGGCGAGGTTCATGATCACCTGCTCAAGCTGCCCTGCATCGGCGATGATGACGCCGGCGCCGGGGTTGAGCTGAAAGGACAGGTCGATATCCTCCCCGATGATGCGCCGCAGGAGCGCGTCGAGTCCGTTGGCCACGTCATTCACATCGACGGCCACCCGCTGCAGCGCCTGCTTCCTCCCGAACGCCAGCAATCGCCGCACCAGCTCGGCGGAGCGTTCGCCGGCCAAGCGCACTTCCACCAAGTCATCGCGCGAGATACCGGTGGTCTGCTCACTCTCCAGCGCCATTTCGACGTAGACGAGGATCACGGAGAGCAGGTTGTTGAAGTCGTGCGCGACCCCACCGGCCAGCGCCCCGATCGACTCCATGCGTTGGGCCTGAAAGAGCTCGGCCTGGAGCCGCTGGCGCTCACGCTCCTGCTCACGGCGCTCGGTCATGTCACGGAACACCAGCAGCACGCAGGGGCGTCCGCGCAATTCTACGCGCGAGATCAGCACGTCGACCACGACCTCATCGGTGTCCCGCCCGATCGTGAGATCGATCCACTGCGCGTCGTGCACCGCCGCGTCGTCCGCGAAGGCGCGCACCCGCTCGTGCAGGTT
>CANJOX010000321.1 GCA_947475795.1 Gemmatimonadota bacterium | reverse complement strand
GGTCCACTGGACCGGCGCGGTGAGTTGCTGCACGAGCAGTTCGCATGCGACGCTGGCCGAGGTGACCGGCGCCGCGTTGACGTTGGCCACGACCGGCACCCGCGGATCAATCCACGCTTCCGCATGCAGGGCGTCCTGGAGTCCGGCGACGGCCGGCTCCATGAGCGGCGAGTGAAACGCACCACTGACCGGCAGCGGGAGGCAGCGCTTGGCGCCCGCCTCCTTGGCCAGTTCCATAGCGCGTTCGACTCCAGCCACCTCACCGGAAATCACGACCTGCTCGTCGCTGTTGTAGTTCGCCGGCACGACGAGACCGCGCTCGGCGCTGGCCTGCACGCAGATGTCGTCCATAGACGCCGTGAGCACTCCCAGAATCGCCGCCATCGCGCCCGGACGCGCCACGCCCTGTTCGTACATCAACGTGCCGCGCCGGCGCACGATACGCGCGGCAGCCGCCACGTCGATCGCGCCGGCGACATGATAGGCCGAGAACTCACCGAGCGAGTGACCCGCCGCCGCGCGGACGGACGGACCGATCGCGCTCTGCACAACGGCCCACACGGCGGCGCTGTGTGCCAGCAAGGCCGGCTGCGCGTTCAGTGTGCGCGTGAGGTCGTCGGACGGACCTTCGAACGCGAGCGTCGAGATGGACGCCCCGACGGCGTCGTCGACTGCTTGAAAGACTTCGCGAGCCGCAGGAAAGGCATCGGAGAGATCCTTGCCCATGCCCACCTTCTGCGACCCCTGACCAGGCAGCAGCAGCACGTATTCCATGTCGTTCCGGATGTCGAGGTCGGAGTGCGGGTCGCTCAGAAGCGAGCGACCAGCGATCCCCATGTGAAACCGGCGCCGAAGGCCGCGAAGAGCACGGTGGTTCCTTCCTTCACGCGCCCCTGCTCCACCGCATCACTGAGTGCGATCGGGATCGAGGCTGCGGAGGTGTTTCCGAACCGATCGACGTTGACGAACACCTTGTCCATCGAGATCCCGGCGTGCTTCGCCGTGGCTTCGATGATGCGCACGTTCGCCTGGTGCGGAATCAGAAGATCGACATCGGCCGCCGTGAGGCGCGCGCTGTCGAGCGCCCGATCGGTGGCTTCGGCCATGGAGCGAACGGCGTGCTTGAACACTTCGCGGCCGGCCATGCGCACGTAATGCCGCTTCTGCTCGAACACTTCGGGCGAGAACGGCTCCGCGCCGCCGCCCGCTGGACGCCAGAGCAGTTCGGCGAGCGCTCCATCGGAGCGCATAAACGACGAGAGCACGCCCTTGGTACCGCCCCGTTCCTTGTTGCGGCGCAGCACGGTCGCCCCGGCGCCATCCGCGAACAGGATACAGGTGTTTCGGTCGGTCCAATCGACGATCGTGCTGAGTTTCTCGGCGCCGATCACGAGGACCGTATCGGCCGATCCACTCGCGATCAGGGATTCGCCCATGATCGCGCCATACAGCCAACCGGAGCAGGCCGCCGAGATGTCGAACGCAGCGGCGCGGGTGCACCCGAGCGCCGTCTGAATCTCGACCGCCGTGGCAGGAAGCAGGTGATCGGGTGACGCCGTTCCGAGAATGATGACGTCGATCTCGCCGGGCTGCACGCCAGCGCGCGCCATGGCCATGCGCGAGGCATCGGCCGAGAGCGAGGTGAGCGTCTCACCGTCTCGCGCGATATGCCGCTGCTTGATGCCGGTGCGATCGACAATCCACTCATCGTTCGTCTCAAGACCCATCGCCGCAATATCGGCGTTGGTCATGATGTTCTTCGGGACAGCGTGACCCGTCCCGGCGATGTAGGCGATCGGTCGCTTCATGCAGCGTTCCCGGACGTGGTTGGCATGGATTCGGAGAGCCGCTGGCCGATCTCGTCGGTCATGCCGGACTCGTAGGCGCGCAGGGCCACCAAGATCGCATTCTCCATCGCGCGCGGCGAACTCTTGCCATGCGAGATGATGCTGACGCCTCGGACACCGAGGAGCGGCGCCCCTCCCTGTTCGTCGACATCGAGCTGTGTCAGCGAACGGGCGATTTCGCGGGCATCGAGTCCGGCGACTTTCGCCACCATCCCGATGAGCATGGGCCCGATGCTCTCGTAGAACTTGAGCAGCACGTTGCCAGTGAAGCCATCACAGACGACGACGTCGATGACACCGCGGTCGCAGCACCCGTTGGGAATGTCGCGTCCCTCGACATTGCCGAGGAAGTTGAGTCCGGAGGCGAGCAGGCGCTGATGCGCCTCTTTCACGGCCGCGTTGCCCTTCTCCGCCTCTTCGCCAACCGAGAGCAGCCCGACGGCCGGATTGTCCCGTCCGAGCAAGGCGCGGGCGTAGACGGTTCCGATGCGCGCAAACTGCACCAGTTCCTCGGGCGAGCAATCCATGTTGGCGCCCGAATCGAGCACCAGGATCGGATCTTTGGCCGTGGGAAAGAGGGTGCCGATGGCAGGGCGCGTGAGGCCGGCGTGCAGCTTGAGGTGCATGAACGACGCGGCCATCTGCGCGCCGGTGTTGCCGGCGGAGACGAAACCGTGCGCATGCCCGTCGGCGACGCGTTTGATGCCGACCACCATGGAGCTATTGGTCTTGCCACGGATGGCAACGGTCGGCTTGTCGGTCATGGAGATGACCTCGGGCGCCTCGACGATCGAAATTCGATCACGGACGTGCGCCAGCGGGGCGAAATCGCCGCGCAGCAGCGCGTCAAGTTCCGCCTCGATGACTGAGGTCTGTCCTACGAGTTCGATGTGATGCTGCGGGGGCAGCGCTCCAAGCGCTTGGAGTGCGCCGGCGATGGGGGCCCGGGGGGCAAGGTCGCCCCCCATGGCATCCACGGCAATGCGCGCCAAACTTACGCTTCCTGCGCAGTTACCCGCTGCTCACCCGCATAGAACCCACACTCGTTACACACGCGGTGCGGGCGCTTCATCGTGCCGCACTGCGGGCACGACTGAATGACGATGGCGGGCGCGACCTTATGGGTGTTGCGGGCGCGCTTCCGCCGCTTAGATGTGCGGCGCTTCGGTACGGCCATGGGACTCTGACCTGAACGTTCGAGACGAGAAGAACCGTTTAGGCGTCGGAGCCACGCAGATCGCGCAGTCCGGCCCAACGGGGATCAGTTGATGGAGCACAGTGACATGCTCCCGTGTTGCGATCGGCACCACAGGTCGCGCAGAAGCCCTGACAATCTTCCCGACAGAGCGCGAAAGCCGGAACGGCCAGTAGCCATTCCTCACGCACCGCCGGACGGATATCGAGCTCTCGCGCCCCAGCGGGGATCGGAAACACGTCCTGTTCGTCCGCCTCGTCGAGACCCGACTCCGCGAACAGCATATGAACGTCTTCCGATACAGCGACCGTTACTTCGGACAGGCAACGCCTGCACTCCGTGACGGCCGCCCCTTCCAGCCGGCCGCTTAGATAAAAGCGACCGTGACCTGCAGCAGAAAGCCGGCCAGTGACGTGCACACCGGCACCAGCCGGGCGTGTGTCGTCAGCCTCCCACACCGGATCCGATGTGTCGAGCACTCCGTCCACACTCTCGGCACGGGCTTCCAGACTCCGGATGTCAAAGCACAGCATAGCCGTGTAACGTAGAGCGGGAGCCCCTCAGACACAAGGGCTCCCGCTCCCTTTCTCTCCTTGAGGCGGTGCGCCCAAGTAACGCACCGACCACAAGTTAGCCGATCCTACCGATCAGCTCGCGAGGACGTCCGTGCCAGCGAAGAAGAACGCGGCTTCGATCGCCGCATTCTCGTCGGAATCGGACGCATGAATCGCGTTCCGGCCCTTCGACTCCGCGTACAACTTACGCACCGTGCCCTCGGCCGCCTCGGCCGGGTCGGTGGCACCGATCACGGTACGCAGCGTGGCCACGGCGTCGTCGCGCTCGAGCACGAGCGGCATGCACGGTCCGCTGGTCATGAATTCCACGAGCTCGCCGAAGAATCCACGTTCGCGATGAACGCCATAGAACTCACCCGCCTGGGCGGTCGTGAGGTGCATGACGCGCGCCGCCTTGATGGTGAAGCCCGACTTCTCGAGCAGCGCGATGATGAGGCCGGCCTTGCCATTGGCGAAGGCGTCCGGCTTGACGATGGTAAGAGTGCGACGACCAGCCATGAGTCAGGATCCGATCAATTTGCGAACGATGTCCCCGCGGGTGAGGAAGCCGACGAGTCGGTCATCCTTCACCACGGGTACCCGGTCGACGTCCTTGTTGAGCATCAGGGACGCCACCTCGGCGAGCGGCTGCTCGGGCGCCACACACAGGACCTGACGGGTCATGATGTCGCGCACCGTGCGCCGCGCCGCGGCTGGCGGCTGGGGT
>CANJOX010000320.1 GCA_947475795.1 Gemmatimonadota bacterium | reverse complement strand
CAGGCGTTGGCCACCAGCGCCGGGGTGCTGAGCGCCGACACTGCCACCTCGTGCTCGGAGTCATCACCGCCACCGAACACGTTGTTCGGCCCGAAGTCCACCAGCTTCACGCGGAAGTTGGCCACGTCGTTCATGTACGCATCAAGGTGCAGATGCGTCATGTTCGTGGCATTCACCTTGGTCGTGATGAACTCCGCCGCTGCGAACACCAGATTGGTGTAGCGCTTGGTCGCATTGCCTGCCACCTGCACGTCGGCCACATCGGCCTGATCGAAGCTCGCCGACCACGTGTCCACGGGCACATTCGTGTAGGCGTTGCTGAAGAGCGAGATCACATCAGCCGCCGCGCGGGTCGGCGTCGGTGCCGCGGTGGCCGGTGCCGTGGCCGTCCGCAGCGTAATGGCGCCGGTGGCGGCATCGGCGCCCAGCGTGGCGGTGATGGTGCTCGTGCCCACGCCCACCGTGGTGATCGTCCCGTTGGCGCTCACGCTCGCGACGGCGGGGTTCGATGACTTGAAGGTGAAGTAGCCGGCCGACGCCTCCACGATCTGTTCGGTCCCGCCGATCGTGCGCGCCACCTTCGTGCCCGTCACGGCCACCGTCGCGCCCACTTCCGAGGTGAGCGACAGCGTCGGAATGCTGGGACGGGCCGGTCCGAGGTCGGACACGGTTTCGTAGCGGATCTCGTCAAACCACAGCGTGTACCCCGCACCGTTCTCCGGCCCCTCCGCGAAGAAGAACATGCCGCGCTCGGACGTCAGACGGGCCGCGAGCGGGATCGGCAGCGTGTACTTGGTCCAGGTCGTCGTGATGTCGATGTTGGTGCGCTGCGCGTTCAGCTTCGAGGTGCCGGTGTTGTCGTTCCCCAGGCCAATCACATCGAGCTTCGCCGAAATGCTCCCCTTGGCCCAGAACGTCACCGCGTTGTACGAGCTCAGGTCACGGGGCACCTGTGCCACGAAGGCACCGCCCGCGTAGCCGCCGCTCGGGTCGCCCGGTCCCGGGACAATCACCTTGAGCGCGGCCGCGCCGTCGCGCTTGGTGGACGCATCCGACGACAGCGCGTCCGTCTTCGAGCCCGCGAAGGCCTGAAAGTCCACCCCCGCCCCGACCGCGTCGCCGAAAATCGCGCCGCCCGACGGAAACGGCGCGGGTTCCAGCATGCTCGTATCGCGGCTGCAGGCGGCCACGAACAAGAGGCCGGTGAGTCCGAGGGCGCGCGACGCGGATGAGGGGAAGTGCATGGCGATCCACTCCGGGTGGAAAAACGGAGGCGCTGGCGGAGGGCCCAGGCAGGAGGGGCCCCGCGAAAAGTTTGTCCAGTGACCGAACAAAGAATGGCGGCCGCAGGACACCCTGTCAAGGAAAGATCGCCGCCGTGGCCTTGGGTGGGTTGGTCCCGCCGCCGCCCGCTCATACTTTTCCGCGGATGCCGCCTAACCTGCTGCCGCATCGCGATTTCCTCAATATCGCCGACTTCTCCCCCGCGGAGACGGTCGCCCTGCTCGCCCTCGCCGAACGCATGCGGACCGGCGCCTACGACCGCAAGCCGCTCGTGGGGAAGGCGTTAGCCATGATTTTCATGAAGTCGTCCACGCGCACCCGCGTGTCCTTCGAAGTGGGCGTGACGCAGCTGGGCGGTACGGCCCACTTTCTGTCACCGCGCGACGTGCAACTCGGGCGGGGCGAGCCCATCGCCGACACGGCCCGCGTGCTCGACCGCTACGTGCATGGCATCATGATCCGCACCTTTGCGCACGCCGATGTCGAAACGCTGGCCGAGTATGCCCGCGTGCCGATCATCAACGGGCTCACCGACCTGTCGCACCCGTGCCAGATCCTGGCCGACGTCCTCACGATCCAGCAGCACCTCGGCGACGTGCGCGGCAAGACGGTGGCGTGGATCGGCGACGGCAACAACATGGCCAACTCGTGGATCGAGGCGGCGGCGCATCTGGGCTTCCGGCTCAATCTCGCGTGCCCTGAAGGCTACGATCCCGACGCGACCTTTCTGGCCGCCGGGGTCGCCTCCGGTCACGTGCATCTCATGCGTGATCCGCGCGAGGCGGCGGCCGGCGCGGACGTGGTGACCACCGACGTCTGGGCGTCGATGGGGCAGGAGGAGGAGCACGCCAAGCGCGCGCTCGCCTTCGCGTTGTATCAGGTGGACGCGTCCCTCATGGCGGAGGCGGCGCCGCACGCGATTTTCCTGCACTGCCTGCCGGCGCACCGTGGGGAAGAAGTCACGGCCGAGGTGCTCGACGGCCCGCAGAGTGTGGTGTGGGACGAGGCGGAGAACCGCCTGCATGTCCAGAAGGCCATCATGGCCGTGCTGATGGGGAACGAAGCGCTCACGCCCGCGAGTTGACCATCGGGCGTGGATTGTGTCGCGTCCCTCCGAATCTTTCACCACGACTGCTTCCCGATGCCCATCGCTGCCGGTACGCTCGCGCCCGACTTCACCCTCCCCACGGACAGCGGCGACACGCTCACGCTCTCGTCGCTGCGCGGGCAGTGGGTAGTGTTGTTCGCCTATCCGAAGGACGACACCTCCGGCTGCACGGTCGAGGCCTGCGAGTTTCGGGATGCGCTGCCGCGCTTCGACGCCGCCAAGGCCGTGATCCTCGGGATCAGCCCCGACCCGGTCAAGTCGCACGCCAAGTTCAAGGCGAAGTACGAACTCCCGTACACGCTGCTGGCTGACGTCGACAAGACGGCGCTCGAGGCGTACGACGTGTGGAAGGAGAAGTCGATGTACGGCAAGAAGTACATGGGCGTCGAGCGCACCACCTTCGTGATCGATCCCGACGGGCGCATCGCGTCGGTGTTCGAGAAGGTCAAGCCAGCCGGGCACGCTGAAGCCGTGATGGCCGCCATCGGCTGAGGTCGGCGCGGCCTCACTGCCACCGTGGCAACACGCTGGCAGGTTCCTGCCAAATCGGACATCTTTCGGGGCGTGACCGTTCGGGTCACGCCCCGCTTCTTTGTCCAGCCATGACTGATATCGCTTCCGGTCCGCTCAAGCGCACGCCGCTGCATGACGTTCACGTCGCCCTCGGCGCCAAGATCGTCCCCTTCGCCGGCTATGAAATGCCGGTGCAGTACCCCACCGGCATCACCGCCGAGCACAAGGCTGTGCGCGAGGCGTGCGGGATGTTCGACGTGTCGCACATGGGCGAAGTCATCGTGCGCGGCCCCGACGCGATCCGGTTTGTGGCGTCCGTCACCAGCAACGACGTCGAGGCCCTGGCCGTGGGGCAGGTGCAATACTCCACGCTGCTGCGCGACGATGGCACGATCGTGGACGACCTGCTGGTGTACCGCTTCGCGGATCACCTCATGCTCGTGATCAACGCCAGCAATCGCGACAAGGATCTCGCACATCTCGAGGCGCACCGCAGCGGCTTCGACTGCACGATGACGGACATCTCCGACGCCACCGCGCTGCTGGCCGTTCAGGGACCGCTGGCGCCCGCGATTGTGGCGGCGCTGGCCGACGTGCCGCTCGACGGCATCAAGTACTACTGGTTCACCGAAGGGCGCGTGGCCGGCGTGCCGTGCATCATCTCGCGCACGGGATACACGGGCGAGCTGGGCTTCGAACTGTATTTTGATGAGGCGCAGGCCGCGCACGTGTGGAACGCGGTGATGGCGGCGGGCACCGTCACCCCGTCCGGGCTCGGCTGCCGCGACTCGCTGCGCCTCGAGGCGGGCATGTGCCTGTACGGCAACGAACTCGACGATCACACCACGCCGATCGAGGCGGGACTCTCGTGGCTGGTGAAGCTGGCCAAGCGTGAGCCGTTTCTCGGTCAGGACGTGCTGCGCCGTCAGCACACCGACGGGACCGACCGCAAGCTGGTCGGGTTCACCATCGACGAGCGGGCGATTCCCCGTCACGGACACGGCGTGGTGTACGGCGGTGTGCCGGTGGGTGAGGTGTGCAGCGGCTGCATGAGCCCCACGCTCGGCATCCCGATCGGCACCTGCTACCTGCCCGCCGCGGCGGCGGTGGTTGGTACGACCTTCGCCATCGACATCCGAGGCCGGCTCCTCCCGGCGCGGGTGGTGCCGTTGCCGTTCTACAAGCGGGCGGGCAAGGCGTGAGCACGCGCGTGCGCCCCGCGGCGGTCCGGCGTGGCGGCGCAGACGACGGCGCGGCCAGCGTCGTCGCGATTCTCATGACCGACGTGGAGCCGGCGGTCCGGCTCAACGCAGCGCTCGAGGCCGATGGCGTCACGACGGTGACCATCTCGCCGATGGACGACGTGCGTGGCGACCTGCGCCGCGCCCGACCGGATGTCGTGGTCCTCACGGGGGCGCTGCTCGATGGCGCCAACGTGT
>CANJOX010000319.1 GCA_947475795.1 Gemmatimonadota bacterium | reverse complement strand
TCGGCCGCCAGGTGGGCCGCGTCGGCAACCGGAAGGGAACCGATCTGATCGCCGCCGAGGTGAAGCGGCTGGGGCTGCTCCCCGCCGGTGACAACGGCACGTATTTCCAAGTGCTGCCGTACCACCTGCGGAAGTTCACCGAGCATTCGCGGCTGACAGTGGACGGCAACCCGATCGCGTGGAACACCGATTTCGTGGCCGTGCCGGGGACACGCGCGCCGCGCGCCATTGCCGGCGCGGAGGTGATTTTCGGCGGGACGCAGGGCGACTCGACCACCCAGATCTCCGCAGCCGATGCCGCGGGACGCTTCGTGGTGCTCCTGCCCAATCCCAATGGTCCCCGTGGCGGGCAGGGGCCGGCCTTCGCGGTGCGCGGCGGCGGGGCGCCGGCGCGCTCGCGGTTTGACGACGCGGCGGCGGTGGCGACGATCGATCTCGATGCGCTCACGATGGCCCAGCGCGTCGCGCTGAATGACCCCACGGTGGCCACCTCCAGTGCGCCGCCGCGCGGGGCGCCGGCCGCGGCCCCGGGGGCCGCGCGGGTGCCGGTGGATTCACTCGCGCTGCTTCGGCAGCAACTCGCGGCGGCACAGCCGCAGCCCACGCTGCGCCTCACGCGAGACGCGGCCGCCCGGCTCTTCCGCCGCGCGACGCTGGACGGTCTGGCGGCGGGGATGCGCGGCGGCACGGTCACCGCGTCACTCGACTTCGTGGAACTTCCCACCGACTGGGCACGCAATGTGGTCGCGATCGTGCCCGGCAGCGACCCGACGCTCAAGTATCAGTACGTCGCCATCGGTGCGCACAACGACCATGTGGGTATTACCACGCCGGTGGACAAGGACTCCATCCGCGCCTTCAACATCATCAAGAACCGGCTCCTGCTGGCGAACGACATGCAGGGGCTCGGCCCCGACATCCTGACCACGATCCGCGTCAACATGGACAGCATCCGCACGGTGCATCCCAAGGCGCGTCTCGACTCGATCAACAACGGCGCCGACGACGACGGTTCGGGCTCGATGGGGGTGCTCGAAATCGCCGAGGCGATGATGGCGATGCCGGTGAAGCCCAAGCGCTCCACGCTGTTCATCTGGCACACGGGCGAAGAGGGCGGACTGGTGGGTTCGGCGTTCTTCACGCGCAATCCCACGGTGCCCATCGACTCCATCGTAGCGCAGCTCAACGTGGACATGATCGGCCGCGGCCGTGCCGAGGATCTGCCCGGTGGTGGTCCCGATTATGTGGGCGTGGTGGGCTCGTTCTTCGACTCGAAGGATCTGGGCGAAACCGTACAGACGGTGAACAGCAAGCAGAGCAAGCCGCTCACCTTCGACTACAAGTTCGACGAGCCGATTGCGTGGAGCGGCTACAACAACATCTACGGCCGCAGCGACCACTTCAATTACGCGCAGCAGGGGGTTCCCATCGCCTTCTTCTTCACGGGGCTGCACGGCGACTACCATCAGCGCAGCGACGAACCCGAGTTCATCGACTATCCGCACTACGCGAAGATCGCGAACTACATCAAGTCGCTCGTCGTGGAGGTGGGCAACGGCCCGCGCCCGCGTCTCAACGGCACGCGCCCGGCCAAGCCGCGGGTGATCGTGCCGTAACGTGCGTGTCGGTGTCTGGTGCGCCGGCGCTCAGCGCGCCGTCGCTCAGCCCGAGAGCGCTCAGCGCCGGCGTGACAGACGCAGCGAGAAAATGTGCGAGTTCATGCCGGGGTTCGCCCCACCCATGCTGGCGTTGGAGAGGTGGTGCAACTGGTACCCCACGGCGAACGCCTGTCGCTCGCCGACGTGGCGCTCGAGCCAGAGGCCGGGCGCCACGGTGAAGTTGGCCTGCGTGGCTTTGCCGTACGGCACAACCTGTGAAAACCACGCCACGCCCGAGGTGACATTCACCAACAGGTGCGTGCGCCCGCTCAGGGCGAAGGCCGCCTCCGCCCCGAGCGGCGCCACGCCGATACCGTAGCCGTCGCGGATCTGATAGCGCGCCAGCCGCACCGGATCGCCGGCTTCGGCGGCATCGGTCGCCGCCGTCGGGATCCGGTTCGGCGGCGCCCCCGCCGTGACCAGCATCACGGGGGTCAGTTCGCCCAGCCACGCCACCTGCATGGGTCCCACCGTGAACAGCGGGCGCGAGGTTTGCACCGCGACGGTACGGAACCGGCCGTCGATTACCTCGTTGTGCGAAGCGGTGCGGGTGGCCACGGCGCCGCTCACCACGACGTTCACGTGCGGCCGCTGCGGCGAGTCCTGCGCCCGCCCCACGGCCGGGAGGAGGAGGGCGGAGAGCGCCGCGAGGGTCGAAATGACCCGCACGGGACGAACCGGCGCGGCACGAAGTGGCGCGCGGCGAAGCGGGCACGGGCCCGCGCGAAACATCAGCGTTGAGGAGATCACAATGGGGCAATTATTCACGCAGGCGGCCTCATGCGACAGGGGGGCGTCGCGCCCGATGGCGCGCGGAACCCTTTGCCCGCCGGATCGCTTGTGTAGGCATGCGATTTCCCCTCTCTGACGTCGTCCGTGGCGTGATCGTGGCCGCCGCGCTGCTCGGCGGCACCTCGCCCTGCCGGCTGGATGCCCAGCCCACCGGCTCCATCACGGGGCGGGTGATCAGTGCCGCCACGCGCGAGCCGATTCCACGTGTGGCGGTGCGGGTGCCGGCCACGGCCCTCGCCACGGTCTCCGATTCCGTGGGCCGGTTCGTGTTGCGCGGCGTGCCGGTGGGCATCACCCGTCTCGAGCTGCGGCGGCTTGGCTTTGCGCCGCTCGTGCGCAGCGATGTCGTCGTGCGCGCCGGCGGCGGCGCCGATCTGACCATCGAACTCACCCCCGTCGCCGCGGAGTTGGCGAGCGTGTCGGTGGCGCCCTCGTATTTCCCGCCGTTACCGCCGGCGTCGTTTCCGGTGTCCACGCAGCGCTTTGGCGCCGAGGAAGTGCGCCGTGCCCCCGGCGTGCAGGAAGACGTCGTGCGCGCCGTCAGTGTGCTCCCCGGTGTCGGCGTCACCAGCGCGGGGCGCAACGACCTCGTGGTGCGCGGCGGGGCCCCGTTTGAGAACCTGTTCACGGTGGACGGCATCGAAGTGCCCAACATCAACCACTTCGGCACGCAGGGCTCCACCGGCGGTCCGCTGTCGCTGATCAACGTGGCCTTCGTCGAAGACGCAGCCCTGTCCGCCGGTGGCTTCGGCGTGCGCTATGGCGACCGGACGGCCAGTGTCACCGCGATCCGGTTGCGCGAGGGCTCCCGCGAGCGTGTGGGCGGGTCGGTCAACATCTCCGCGACGGGCGGCGGCGCGTACGTGGAAGGACCGCTCGGGGATCGCGGTTCGTTCCTGCTGGGCATGCGTCGCAGCTACCTCGATTTCATTTTCGAAGCCGCCGGCTTCGGCTTCATTCCGAAATACCGCGACCTCACCGGCAAGGCCGTGTGGCGTCCCACGGCGCGCGATCAGCTGTCGGCGGTGCTCATCGGTGCGCAGGGCACGGTCACCTTCAACAACACCACCGACGAGAACCGCTTCGAGAATTCGCGCGTGGTGGCGCCGCAGCAGGATCAGTATTTCTCGGGGCTGATCTGGCAGCGCACGCTGTCCAAGGGACTGCTCACCACCACGCTCGGTCGCACATGGACACGCTACGCAACCACCCAGAACGACTCCGGTGGTCCGGACCGTGCGCCGTCGGTGGTGTTCGCGGCCAACACCACCGAGGGGGAGCAGTCGCTGCGCACCGACCTGCAGTGGCAACTCACACCGCGCGTCGAGCTCGAGACCGGCGTGGTGGCCAAGTACGGCTCTGACCTGCGCTACGACCTCACGGTCCCGGGGGCCTTCCGCCGTGATGCCGATTTCGTGGCGCGGCCGCTGCGGCGCGATACGTCATTCACGGCCACGCGCGGCGCCCTGTATACCCAGGCCACGTCGCGCGTTGGCGAGCGGCTGCGCCTCACGCTGGGGGTGCGCGGTGACTGGTATGGCTATCTGGGCAACGCCCTGCGTGCGGCCCCCCGGGCAAGCGCCGTCTGGCAGCACGATGCGCGCACCACGGCCTCGGTGTCGGCCGGCCGCTACTGGCAGCCGCCGCAGTTCATCTGGCTGGTGGGCGATGCGTCGAATGCGGCGCTCCGTCCCTTCTCCGCCGACCAGCTCATCGCGAGCGTGGCGCGCACCCTGCGCGACGACGTGAAGGCGCAGTTGGAGGTGTACGGCAAGCGGTACGGCCGGTATCCGGCGCGTCGCTTCCGTCCGCAGGCCGTGCTGCAGCCGTCGGGCTTCGACGACGCCACCAACGACATTCCCTTCGGCCTCGAGCCGCTGGCGAACCTCGGCCG
>CANJOX010000318.1 GCA_947475795.1 Gemmatimonadota bacterium | reverse complement strand
CTCGGCGATCACCGCCGACAGCGTGAGCGAGAAGAGCATCACGTCGAAGGCGTCGAGCGCCCACCCCATCGACGCAGCGATGAGGGCACGGCGCGGCTGCGGCGGCGCGCTGTGCCACCCACCCATGTGGCCGGCGGCGGACGCGGGCGTGCCAGACGAGGCAGTAGTCGAGGCAGTCATGCCGCCGAAGCTACGCCCGGGGACGACGGGCCGTCAGGGCGGCAGGGGACGCACGCCCCGAAAAACCCTGACAGTCATTGGCCGACTGAGGCGGTACGCATACCACACCACCCTTCTTCACCGTCAAGGAGTCGATCATGCGTACCATCCGTTCGGCCGTGCTGCTGGGCGCCCTGCTGGCGTGCGCCGCCCCGGTGTCGGCACAGTCCACCAACGGCGACGGACGCTGGCTGTTCCGCGTGCGTGGGCTGTCGATGACCACCGTGCACAAGTCCGACGAGATCACCTCCCTCGGGCTCCCCGACAATGCGATCACGGTCGGCGACGCCGTGTTTCCGGAATTCGACGCCACGTACTTTCTGGGACGACGCATCGCGCTGGAATTGGTGCTCACGTATCCGCAGCCGCACGACGTCAAGGTGAGCGGCGCCAAGATCGGTACCATCAAGCAGCTGCCGATGACACTGATGGGGCAGTACCATCTGGTCCCCGAGGGGACGGTGCGCCCCTACATCGGCGCCGGCATCAACGCCACGTTTTTCACCGACGTGCAGCTCAGCATCCCCAACGTGGGTGCGGTTGACCTCGAATCGAGTTCGATGGGGATGGCGGGACAGCTCGGCGCCGACATCCGGCTCATGCCGGGGCTCTTTCTCAATGTCGACGTGAAGAAGGCGCTGGTCGCCTCTGATATCACCAGAGGGAGCAGCACGCTCTCCGCCGTCCGTATCCATCCATGGCTGGCCAGCGTGGGCCTGGGCTTCCGCCCTTAGCCGAGTAGCTGCTGCGTGAACGTCGCAGCGTCGATGTTCGCGCCGCACACCACCACGCCCACCCGCCGACCATCGAGCCGCTCGCGCAGCGGATACATGAGCGCCGCCAGCGCCGCGGCACCGGCGGGTTCGACCACCAGCTTGGCCGCACGGAACGTGAGCCGCATCGCCTCGCGGATCTCGTCGTCGTTGACCAGCACGACCTCGTCCACAAACTGTCGGTTGAGCGCGTATGAATAGGGCTCGCAGCGCGGCGCCCCCAGAGAATCGGCGATCGTGCGCACCGCGTCGATGGACTGCGGCGACCCGGCCAGAAAGCTGCGGTGCATCGTGTCGGCACCTTCGGGTTCCACCACGTACACCGCGGTCCCGGGGCTCATCTGCTTCACGGCGCACGCCACGCCACCGGTGAGCCCACCACCACCCGCGGCCACGATCACGGCATCGAGCTCCTCACCCGCCGCGCGCACCTGATCGATGAACTCCAGGCCGACGCCAGCGGTACCGAGGGCGGTTTTCGGACCCTCGTACGGATGCACGAACGTGCGTCCTTCGCTCGCTTCGATCTCCTGCACGCGCGCGAAGGCGGCGTGCACGTGCTCCACCAGCTCCACGGTCGCACCGAGTTCACGACACACTTGCACGCGGAAGGGGTTCGCCGTTTTGGGCATCACGACCGTGGCGGTGGTGCCGAGCACGCGCGCCGAGTAGCCGAGCGAGATCGCGTGATTGCCCGCCGAGACACCCACCACGCCGCGGGCGAGGGCGGCGGCATCGAGATCGAGCATCACCGACAACGCACCGCGCGGCTTGAAGCTGCCGGTGCGCTGAAAGAGTTCCTCCTTCAGCCACACGCGTGTCGTGTCACCCACCGCGCGCGCGAGGGCGTCGTCCACCAACCGGCGCACCGGGGTGGTGATGACCCGATCCCCCAGTCGCGCGCAATTGGCGCGGATGGCGTCGATGGTTGGGAACTCGACACCACCGTGCTGGTCGGTCACGGCGCCGGTCGCTTGTACAGGCCCACCAGCACGCCCTTGCCGCGCACGTGCGAGGCCATGGCCGCCATCACCTCGCGCCGGGTGAGCGGGGGGGACATGCCGGTGGGTGCCACATTCACCATGGCGTCGAGGGCGTAGAGTTCGAAGACGTAGTGATGCGCCGGCCCCGTGGCCGGTGCGGCGGGACCGCGATAGTACGGTCCGGTGCCGCTGATCTGCCGCATGCCGTCGGCTGCCTGCGCGCCCTGCGGTACGCCTTCGGGGAGGGACGTGGCGGTGCCCGGGATGTTCCACACCATCCAGTGCAGCAGATCGTCGGTGCCGTCGCCGATCGCGGCGTCGGCATCGTGCACCAGCAGCACGAAGCTGCGCGTGGAATCGGGAGCGCCGCTCCATCGCAGCGCCGGCGACACATCGCGTCCGGTCTGCGCGTGGCGCGCCGGGATCATACCGCCGTCGGCGAACGCGCTCGACGTCAGCGTCATGACGCGCATGGCGGCGCGCGCCGGCGCGCGGGCCGGCTGCGGTGTGGCGGGCGTGGCGGGGCGCGCCTGAGCGCCGGCGGTGTGCGCGATGCACAGGGCGGCGGTCGCGACGAGCGCACGCGTCGTGAAGCGGCTCATGGCGGCACTCACGAGAACGACTTCGGCTGACGCTTGCGCCACACGTCGTACCGGGCGCGCAGCGTTTTCACCGGATTGAGATTCTCGCCGGCCTTGATCGCGTTGGGGCCGCCCTGCTCGGGCTGCGTGACCGTGAGATACATCGCGTAGGTCCCGTTGTTGTGCGAGTCACCGTTCGTGTCGGTGGCGTTCGCCATCAGGATGTACGCGATGTACGACGTGCGCCCCTCGCACGGGCTGGCCGGCGCCGACCCGTCCGCAGGGAGCGGCGGACAGACGCAGCGGCTGTCGCCGCCGTATTGATCGGCCGTTTCCAGCGCCGCCATCACGCGATCGGTGAGCGCGCCCTTGGTGTGCAGAAACGCCTTCACCGCGTTCGGGATCACCTCGCCCGGCCGCAGGATGTTCCCCTGAATGGAGTAGTAGATCTGCGTGCCCGGCACGCGTCCCTGGATGTCCTGCGACACGTAGCCGTTGGTGAGCCCCGAATGGCCGGCGCTGCGTCCGGTGAGATCGAGAATGCCGAACTGCCGCGACTGAAACGCCGGATCCTCGGAGAGCATCTCGATGATGCGCGCCGGGTCGGTGCCCTTCTGCAGCTCGCGGTATACCAGCATCTGATTGGCGTGCGTGCCGTCCACGCCGGCCTGACACGCGGCCACGCCCTTCCCGGGCACCACCACGGCCTGAATGCCCATCAGGAAGGCATCGTTGTTGTTCACGCAGGTCGCCGAGGCGATCACCACGCGTCCAGTGGCGGCATCAACGGCGATCACGGACCAGGTGGCGTGCGCCGTGGCGGGGAGCGTGATCGAGAGCACGAGCAGGGCAGCCGCGTAGCGGCGCGCGTGGTGCAGCAGAAAGGTCAGCATGCCGCAAACGTGCCCCCCGAACCGGCCGCCCCGCAAGGGATGGGGCGCCCGCAAGAGACGGGGCGTCCGTGCCCCCGACTAGCGGCGGACCAGCCGCAGGGCGCGGTAGTACACGCTCACGTACTGCTGCGCCGCCTGCGCCCACGAGTGATCCTCGCGCATCCCCCGCGCACGCAGCAGCGCCCAGCTCTCCGCGTCCTGGAACGTGTGCAACGCGCGGCCGATGGCATCGGCGAAGTGATGGGCGTCGTACGGATGAAAGCGGAATCCGTTCCCGTCGTAGCCTTCACGCACGGTGTCGTTGAGGCCGCCCGTGGCACGCACGATCGGCACGCTGCCGTAGCGCAGCGCGATCAGCTGGCCCAGCCCGCACGGTTCGAAGCGCGAGGGCATGAGGAACGCGTCGCTGCCGGCATAGATGCGCTGTGCGAGGGCGGCATCGAAGCCGAGGCGCACCGCCACCCGGTCCGGATGCGCGCGCGCGTGCTGCTGCAGCGCGAACTGCAGATGCGGGTGGCCCGAGCCCAGCACCACCAGCTGGGCATCGGTGCGCGCCATCAGCGACGGGATCACCGCGTCGAGCAAGTCGAGCCCCTTTTGCTCCACCAGCCGCGACACGATGCCCAGCAGCGGCCGGCCGGCATCCACCACGAGGCCGAGTTCGCGCTGCAGGGCCGTCTTGCAGCGGGCCTTGCCGGTGGGGTCGTCGGCATCGTAGCGGGCGGCCAGATGCGGATCGGTGGCCGGATTGAACACGGCGCCATCGATTCCGTTCAGGATCCCCACCACACGATCGCGCCGCCCGCGCAGCAACCCATCGAGGCGCTCGCCGTACTCGGGCGTCATGATTTCCTGCGCGTACGTGGGGCTGACGGTCGTGACGTAGTCGCTGAACAGGATGCCGCG
>CANJOX010000317.1 GCA_947475795.1 Gemmatimonadota bacterium | reverse complement strand
CCATCACGCCCCGCCGGAGGCGCAGCAACTTGCCCATGGCCTCCTGCTCGGTTTGCAGGCGCAGATGATGGACATGCACGACAATGTCGGCGGTCGGCAGCGTACCGTGCAGCAGCCGGTGCCGCTCGAGGATGTCGGCGTATTCCATCGGGAAGATGTCGGCCGACCGCTGCCACTCCGCCTCGGTGAGCTCGAGCACGGGCGGATTCCCGGCCTCCTGCCACGCCCGCATCGTCTGCGCGAGTGAGCGCATCTGGGCGAGCGCGATGGATGAGACGATCACCATCACGTTGTAATCGGAGTAGCCGGCCACTTGCTCGCCGCTGGCGGCGGACCCGTACAGCACGACGGCGCGCAGCGCATCGCCGTGCACCTGTTGGAGCTGCCGGACCAGATCATCGAGGGACATCGTCGCACGTGCCATGTTCAGATCACCAGTTGGAACCGCCGCCACCACCACTGAAGCCGCCGCCGCCGCCAAATCCACCGAAGCCGCCCCCGCCGCCGCCACCGAACCCGCCGAATCCCCCGCCGCCGCCGAACCCGCCATGGAGCGAGGGGCCGGGGATCGGGATCGGGATGCACCCCACACAGCCACGACGACGGCGCCCACCGGCCCCGTTGAGCACGCTGACCAGCATCATCAGTCCCAGCACGATCAGAAACGGCGGGATGCCGCGTTGCGGCGCGCGCTCACGGCGCTGGGGGCGCGGGGCGCCGTCCAGCGTGACACCGAACGTGGCGGCGTACCGATCGGCCACGTTCAAGGCGAGCCCCTCGAGCGCACCGGAATAGTCGCGGGCCTTGAACAACTCCGTCTGCTCGCGGCAAAGCGCGCCCGCCGTGGCATCGGTGATGAAGCCCTCGGCTCCCTGCCCCGTTTCGATGCGGCAATAGCCGCGGCCGTCGTCGGAGGTTTCCTTGGGCACGAGCAGAATGATCACGCCGGCGTTGCGCGCCTGATCACCAATGGCCGCATCGGCGCCGACCTTCCATTCGCGCCCCAGGCGCAGCGTGACCTCTTCCACCGGGCGCCCGCCCAGATCCGGCAGCGTGACCACCACCATGTCGCCACGGGTGGCGGCATGGACGCGCTGCGCGAGGTCATCGATCCGCGTACGCGCATCGGGCGTGAGCACGTTGGCGAAGTCGTTGACGTACCCCACCGGCTGCGGCAACGGCGTCGCCCCGGTCACCTGCGCCCACGCCGACGACACCGGCAGCAGCGCGCTCGTGATAACCAGCGCCAGCACCACGGGCAGCATTTGTAGCAGCCGCCACGTGCCCACGGGCCACCCACGGGGCGGCCACACGGCGAAACGACGATGGGCGGGAGTGACCACAGATGGCTGCACGGGTAGAAGATAGTGTCCCTACGCGTGGAGTCGTCATCCGGTGTCATCCCGGACAGGCGGGCATCTCGCGACGGTATGGCATCGCCGTCGCTAGATTTCACCTGATGTTCAGCGGGCCGTGGCGTGTCGCCCGCGCCGGCCGGACCCATCCGTGTGCTCCCACCCGTTCCGCCCGGCGGCGGGCGCGGCGCTCCGATTCACTCTGTCGATCCACACCGTCATGGTCCGTCCAGCCCCCGTCCGCCGCCTGATCGCTCTGTTGGTCGCCCTCGGTGCGCTCGCCGCCTGCGGACGGTCGGAGGCGGCCGCCGGGTCGGCCAGCGGCGCGACCGCCGCATCCACGCCCGCGACCGCCACCGCAACGGCCAGCGCACCGGCCTCCCCCGTGCAATCGCTGGCCGCCGCGAACGGCACCGGGCTCCCGGGCGACACGCTGGCCGACTCGCTGTTGATCCAGCGGGCCGACAAAGGCCGGCTGATGGGACGCTCCGATGCCATGTGGGTGGTGATGATCAGCGACTTCCAGTGCCCCTACTGCAAGCAGTGGCACGACGAGTCGATGGCCAGCCTCAAGCGCGACTACATCGATACCGGCAAGATCCGCCTGGCCTACCTGCATCTGCCGCTCTCGATTCACCGGTATGCGCGGGTGCAGGCCGAGGCCTCCATGTGCGCGGCGGCGCAGGGCAAGTTCTGGGAGTACGCCGAGCGGCTCTTCCGTGACCAGAAAACGTTTCAGAGTCTGGAGAGCCCCACGGAGCACCTCGGTGGCCTCGCGCGCGAAGTGAAGCTCGATCTGCCGTCGTACGGCCGCTGCATGCAGTCGGAGGCGATCCGGATGCTGGTGGAGAACGACCTGCGGCAGGCCTCGCAGGCAAAAGTGCAGTCGACGCCGTCGTTTCTCGTGGGCGAGTTCCTGGTGCAGGGCGCGCTGCCGTACAAAGACTTCCGGCGCGCCATCGATACGGCGCTCACGATCGCGAGCGCGCGGGCACGGGCGGGGACCTCGCGCTGAACCCGCTCGTCCGGGCAGCGTACGGCGCCGGCGTGGCGGCCGCCCGCCTGCTGTCTCGGGTGGCGCCCTCGCACGGATCGAAGCTCTGGCGGTCGTTCGCGGCCCGGCGCGGTCTCACCGCGCGCGTGGCCGCCGCGGCGCACCGCGTCCGTACCCCGTCGCGTCCGTTGGTGTGGATGCACTCCCCGTCGGTGGGTGAAGGGCTGCAGGCGCGACCGGTGGCCCATGCGCTGCGCGCGCGCCACCCCGAGGTGCAGCTGGCGTACACGTTTTTTTCGCCCAGCGCCGAGCCGTTTGCGCCCACCATCGGCGCCGACATCACCGACTACCTGCCGTTCGACAGCGCCCGCGACGCCGACGCGATGCTGGATGCGCTGCAGCCCACGGTGCTGGTGTTCGTGAAGCTCGACGTCTGGCCCACGCTGGTGGCGCGGGCTGCCGCCCGAAACATCCCCGTGGCGCTCCTCAGTGGCACCGTGGCGCCACGATCTGGGCGCCGGGGACTCTTCTCCCGCCTGCTACTGCGCGATGCCTACGCGGCCCTGCAAGGCGTCGGCGCCATCGATGCCGGCCATGCGCAGCGGCTGCGCGAGCTGGGGGTGCGCCCGGCCGTGCTCGAGATCACGGGGGACACGCGCTTCGATCAGGTGTGGGCCAAGGCGGAGCGGGTGGACCGGGAGAAGCCGCTGCTGCAGCAGCTGGTGGGCGGTCGTCCGACCCTCGTGGCCGGGTCCACGTGGCCGGCCGACGAAGCGGTCCTGCTCCCGGCCGTTGCGGCGCTCGTGGCGTCGTGGCCGCCCGACACGCCGGCGCCGCGCCTGATTATCGCGCCGCACGAGCCGACCGCCGCGCATGTGGCCCCGCTGCTCGACTGGGCGCGGCGCAGCGGGCTGCGCGCGGTCACGCTGACCGACGCGGAAGCTGTGCCGCCGGCGAACGCGAGCGAGGCAACGGTGCACTCGGGCCACGACGTGATCGTGGTGGACCGTGTCGGCGTGCTGGGCGATCTGTACGCGCTGGCCGACGTGGCGTTCGTGGGTGGCGGCTTCCACGCGGCCGGCCTGCACTCGGTGATCGAACCGGCGGCGTTCGGGGTGCCGGTGCTGTTCGGTCCACGCCACGACATGAGCCGCGAGGCGGGGCTGCTGCTGGCGGCGGGCGGGGCCTCGGTCGCGCACGACGTCACGACGCTGATCGCGGCGCTCCACCAATGGTTTGATCACGCCGACGTGCGCGCGGCCGCCGGACACGCCGCGCGCGATCTGGTCGCGCGTGAACTCGGCGCCACGGAACGGTCGGTGCAACTGGTGCAGCGGCTGCTGCACGCACCGCGGTAACGACCGCGCCGACTCGCGGCCGCGGCCGCGGCTAGCCGCGCAGCGGGATCACGAGCGTCGCCAGCCCCGCCAGCAGCAGCACGGCGGCCGACGCGAGCGCCCACTTGAGCGTGTAGCGCTGGTGATCGTCGAAGTCCACACCCACCAGCCCCACCAGCAGGAAGGTGGACGGCACCAGAGGACTGAGCAGGTGCACCGGCTGGCCGATCAGCGACGCCCGCGCCATCTCGGCGGCGGTAATCCCGTACGCTTCGCCCGCCTTGGCGAGAATCGGCAGGACGCCGAAGTAGAACGCGTCGTTCGAAATAAAGAACGTGAACGGGATGCTGAGCACGCCCGTGACAACGGCCAGATACGGCCCCAGCGCGGCCGGCACGAGGCCGATCACGCTCTCCGCCATGGCGTCCACCATCTTCGTGCCCGACAAGATGCCGGTGAAGATGCCCGCGGCGAAGATGAGGCCCACCACCGCGAGCACATTGCCTGCGTGCCGCGACAACAGCGCCTTCTGCTCATCGATCGTGGGGTAGTTCAGCAGCATCGCCACCGCGAAGCCGATCATGAAGATCACGGGCAACGGCAAGACCGCCGCGATCAGCGCCACCAGCAGCGCCACGGTGAGCACCGCGTTCACGATCAGGCGATCAGGGCGCCGAT
>CANJOX010000316.1 GCA_947475795.1 Gemmatimonadota bacterium | reverse complement strand
TACATCCTGCGCCCGTCCAACAGCGCGCACGACCGCATGTGGCAGGTGGTGGCCGACACCGTGCAGATGATTGTGGAAGAGACCAAGCCGGGTGCCGTGTGCGCCGACATCGCGTACAAGGTGCACGCGTACCAGATCAAGCAGGGGATGCAGGAGTTCATCTACCACCGGCCGGGCCACGGACAAGGGCAGAACTTCGTGGGACACCAGCCGCCGTTCCTCGCGCTCGGCGACGAGTCGGTGGTGGAGGAAGGGATGACCTTCTCCGTGGAGCCCGGCCTCTACGACGAAAAAAACGGCATCGGCATCAACCCCAGCGACCGGCTCGTGGTGCTCAAGGACCGATCGGTGCTCATGAGCCGGATCCCGTTTACCAAGGAATGGAGCTTCCTGGACGTATGACGGGGCCCGACCGCGCCTAACGCAGGCGTGCGTCCACGCTGTAGCGCCCAGGCCCCATTACGAGCACGGCCACGAACCCGGCCGCGTACACGAAGGGCAACTCGCCGCTGCTCTCACCCGACAGCGCCATGCCGTGCGCAAACACGAAGGCCGTGGCCATGGTGACGCTCAGCACCAGCGCGGCCCACCGCGTGCCGAGTCCGAGCGCCAGCAACACCGACGCGCCCGCCTCGGCTATCGTGGCCAGCAGCAGCGAAGCCTCGGGGCCGAAGCCGAAGGGATCGGCAAACCGCACCGGATCCGCCTGAAACCGCGCCACCTTGCCCATGCCGTGCAGCGTGAACATGCTCGCGCCAAGCCACAGCCGCAGCAGGAGCAAGCCGACGTCCGGGGTGGTGGGAACGGCGCTGAGGGTGAGGAGGGCACGTGCACGTGACATGGACGACTCCGGTGCATGGTATGACGAGCCCGCTGAGGGGGGCGGTGAGCGTAAACTATCGGCGTGATCCGGTTTCGCAGCCGATCCGGAAGAATCCGCTTGCTGGAAAGCACCCTCAGGTTGGGCGCCGGCTGGGGCTCCGTGGGCGGCACGCTCGCCAACACGCCGGAACCGCCTCAGGCGATCGCCACTTCGTCACCGGTCGCTACGTCCTACTTCGCGTACAGCCCACGGTCTATGTCCAACTCGCCCGCTCCCGACGTCGTTGACCGCCGTGCCGTTGTGGGCACCGCCGCTGCCTGCTTTGTCGCCGCGGCGCTGGCCGCGGCCTGCAGTGGCACCAGCACTGCCTCCAGCAGCGGCACTACGCTGGCCGGAATCGCGACCGCCGGGCGGTTCGCGATACTCCCGGCGGCCGATGCCATCGTGATCAACACGGGCGCCGGATTCGTCGCGCTCTCCAAAACCTGCACCCACAGCAGCTGCGGACTGGCCCGCTTCAACAACAGCACGTCGCTGCTCGAATGCAATTGTCACGGTTCCCGATTCCGTACCAGCGGACAGGTGGCCACCGGCCCCGCCACAACGGCGCTGCGCAGCTATCCGGTCACGGTGAACGGCGGCGTGATCACCTTCTCCGTCTAATCGGTGCGCGCGCGTCTGCTGCTGGTGCCGTCGCTGTTGGTGCTGTTGGGCGTGGCTGCGCGTCCACACCACGCGCCCATGCCGGCACCGGCGCCCGCCACCCTGTTCGCGTTCGACCGCGCCAACGAGGCGGAGTGGGACGTGGTGAACGACGGGGTCATGGGCGGTCACTCCGCGGGGTTCGAACTCCGGGTGCGCGGCAGCGGGCGCCAGTTCGACGTGGAGATCGACGACGGCACCCGCACGTACGGCCGCACCATCTCGCGTCGCGCCCCCATCGCCACCACCGCCGACTGGACCACGGTGCGCGTGCCCTTCAGCGCGCTGCGGAGCACCATCTTCGGCCGGGCCGTAAACGCGGCGCCCCTCGACGTGGCACACATCCGCGGCGTGGGGCTGTATGTGGCCGACGGGAAGGACGGCACGTTCCGGTTGGAGGTGGACTATATCCGGTCGTACAGCGAGGGTGCGTGATCGGAGCGGGGGTCCCACGTGCGGCCGTCGCGGCTGACCCGTATTTTTCGCACATGCGCACCGTCACCTGGCCAATCAGAGCGCGCGCGACCGCCCGACTGCTGTGCGTCGCGCTGGCCACGGCCGTGGCATGCACCGCACAACCCGACGCCCTCCCCACCACCCCGGCGCCGCCGTCCGCGGGGCTCGACACCAGCTGGACCGCACGGCTGCAGCGCACGCTCGACAGCGCCGTCCGTGCGGCACCGGTGCGCGGCGTGTCGGCCGCGGTCATCCTGGCCAACGGAACCGAATGGCGCGGCACCGCCGGCCTCTCCGAACCCGGCACCACCATGGCCCCCGCCATGCGACTCGGCATCGGGAGTATCTCCAAGAACATCATGGCCGCCCTGCTCGTCCGGCTGGCGGAGCGCGGGCTCTTGTCGCTCGACGACCCACTCAGCCGATGGCTGCCCCCCATCGCGCAGGTCGATCCGGCCATTTCGGTGCGGCAGTTGCTCAATCACACCAGCGGCGTGTTCGACATTACCGATGCCCCGGGCTATCGCGACTCGATCCTTGCCAACGTCGCCGCGCGGTGGACACCGCAGCGCACCCTCTCGCTGCTCCGTGCCCCACTGTTTCCACGCGGGACCGGCTGGAGTTACTCCAACTCCAACTACATCCTGGCTGGTCTCGTGGCTGAAGCGGTGATGCGGCGCGCCGTGCACGAGAGCGTGCGGGCCGAGCTCATGGGGCCGCTCGATCTCCCCTCCCTCTTTCTGGATCAGGCGGAAGCACCCACGGGACCACTGGCGGGCGGGTGGGTCGGCGGTACCAATAACGTGATGACCACCCGCACCTCCACCTACAGTGCCGCATGGACGGCGGGGTCGTACTTCGCTACCGCGTCCGAGCTCGCCCGTTGGTGGCAGGCGCTGCTGACCGGGCGGGTGGTGAACGCCACCTCGCTGGCCCAGATGATGACCACCGTCGGACCGCGCGGCTACGGCCTCGGCATGAGCCGGCAGCAGTTGGCGGGTCGCACGATCTGGTCGCACACCGGCGAGATCCTTGGATTTTCCAGTATCGGGCTGCACGACCCCGAGAAGCGCGTCAGTGTGGTGGTGCTGGTGAACGAGAATCCCGCCCCGGTGGTGGGGATCGCCGAGGCGATGTTGATCGTACTGACCGGCGTACGGTAAACCGTTTCGTCGGCCCCGTGCGGAGCGCCAGCGCCGTCACCATGCACTCTACTTTCACCGAGACCATCACATGACGCACCCGCACGTTCATCGTCGCGACGTCCTGCGCGCCATGGCGGTGGCCGGATCGGTGGTCGCCGTGGGCGGACTCACCGCCGCGTGCGCCGACCCGGTCACGCCGACCGGACCGGGCGCGGACGCATCGACGCGCACGATCAACGTGCGCAGCATCGCCGCCCTCCAGGCGGCCATTAATAGCGCCGCCGCCGGCGACGAAATTGTGGTCGCCGATGGTACCTACCTGAACAACACCATCGACGTCTCGACCAGCGGGATCATCGTGCGCGCCGCGACACCGGGCGGTGTGTTCCTGCACGGGACCAACGCCATCACCATCCCGGCCAATCGCGTCGTGTTCAGCGGATTCCAGTTCACGTCAGGCAGCATTGCCGGGGTGGTCATCACGGTCACCGGCAACGACAACCTGCTGACGCAGTTGAACTTCAACGGCTATTCCGCCCAGAAGTACATCTCCATTCAGGCACCGAGCCAGCGCAATCAAATCGCGTATTCGAATTTCGAGAACAAGCCGCAGAACGCGCCGATCGGCAACCTCGTGCACGTGGAAGCGGATGCGAATGTGCCCGGGTACCACCGTATCCACCGATGCTCGTTCCAGAACCTACGGGGAGATGGCGGCGACTTCGGGAACGAACCGATCCGACTGAGCAACGGGGCCGAGTCCGCGTACGCCTCGCGAACGGTGGTGGAGTACTGCTACTGGAACAACACCGGCCAAGGCGACGGCGAGAGCATCTCCGTGAAGTGCCGTGAGAACGTCATCCGCTTCTGCACGTTCGTGAATAATCCGGACGGCATGTTGGTATTCCGGAACGGCAACGACAACGTGGCCTACGGAAATTTCTTCATTGGTGCCGGCGGCATCCGCGTGAAGGAAGCCAACAACATCTTCTGCTACAACAATTATTTCGAGCGCTCTGGTGTCGGCGGCTCCGCGGCCGCGGTGGAGTACGATTACGTGAGCGGCAATCTCCAGAACGTCAATTTCCTCCACAACACGTTCGTCAACTGCGGCGACGTCAACCTGGGCGGTGTGGGCGCGTCGGGCAACACGTGGGCGAACAACATCTTCAAGAAGGCCGGTGGTGGCGTCATCGTGCGCAACCCCAATGGCGGCACCACATGGGCCGGCAACATCTAC
>CANJOX010000315.1 GCA_947475795.1 Gemmatimonadota bacterium | reverse complement strand
GTGGCCATCATCGCGCTCGAACAGGCAGCGCGCATGCGCGGCTTCTCGAATCGCAGCTCGGCGATCGCGCCAGCCATCGAGGGCAGTACCAGCAACAGCAAGTCGACGGCGTTGAACAGCGCGCGCTTGTCGTCCTGGAGGTCCTTGCTGTAGCCGCTGGGCAGTCCCTTGATCGTCCCCAGAATCGACACGAGGTCGCCGAGCACGCGGGCACCCGAGCCACGGGCGAGTTCGAACACATCGGGGTTCCGCTTCTGCGGCATCATGCTGCTGCCCGTCGAGAAGCCGTCGCCAAACTTTACGAAGCCGAACTCACTCGTACCGTACAGAATCATGTCTTCGGCCAGGCGCGAGCAGTGGGCCGCCGTCATGGCGCAGGCGAACAACGTTTCGGCCACGAAGTCACGGTCGCCGGTGGCGTCGATGCTGTTGGCCGAGATGGCGTGGAAGCCGAGCGATTCCTTGAGCAGCCCACGCGACACCGGGAACGCCGACCCCGCGATCGCGCCCGAACCGAGCGGCATCACCGACGTGCCGCGCTCGGCGTTGGCAAAGCGCGTACGGTCGCGCGACAGGGGCCAGAAGTGTGCGAGCAGCCAGTGCGTGCCACTGACCGGCTGAGCGCGCTGCAAATGGGTGTAGGCCGGCAGCACGGCGTCGGAGAGCGTCTCGGCCTGCATCAGCAGCGACTGCTGCAACTCGGCGATCGCGGCGTCCACCCGATGGCAGGCATCGATCGTCCACAGGCGCGACGCGGTGGCCACCTGGTCGTTGCGCGAGCGGCCGGTGTGCAACTTGGACGCGACCGTGCCGGCCTCTTCGTGCAGGAGCCGGTCGATCATGGTGTGGATGTCTTCGTCGGTGGCCACCGGCTGCGCGCCGTCGGCGATGCGCTGGGCCACGCGGTCGAGCCCCTGCTGCAACGCGTCACTCTCTTCGCGCGTGAGCACGCCCGCCTCGCCCAGCGCCCGTGCCCACGCCTTCGAGAGGCGCACGTCGTGCGGCCAGAGACGGAAGTCGGTGCCGATGGAGCGATTGATCGCATCGAGCAGCGGCGACGGGCCGCCGGCGAATCGACCACCCCACAGTTTATGGGTTCCCGCTTCAGAAGTGCTCACGGCATACTCACGACAGGGTTCGAAGGAATCACGACGTGGGAAATCTAGAGGATCGGATAACGATTTCGCGTCGATCAGGCGCGCAGATAGGCGCGGAGCCGCTTCAGGACGCGCTCGCGCCCCTCGGTGGAGCGGCAGATGATGAGCACCGTATCGTCGCCGGCGATGGTGCCCGCCACATCGGGCCACTGCAGCTGATCAAGCGCCTCCGCCACCGGCTGCGCGCCCGATTTGATGGTCCGCGCCACCACGAGCACCTGCACGCCTTCCGCGTGGGTGAGGAGCTGGGGGAGCATGCGCTCGAGCTGCGCGAGCTCGTCGTCGTCGCCGGTGCCGTCGGAAAACGCGTAGCGGGCATGCCCCTGCGCATCGGGGATGCGGGCGAGGCGCAGTTCCCGGAGATCGCGTGACAGCGTGGACTGGGTGACGTCCCAGCCGCGTTTGGCGAGCTGTCGTCGCAGCTCTTCCTGGCTGGCCACGGCCTTCGCGGCGACGATCTCGCGAATAACTTGGTGGCGCTGGTTCTTGTCGGACACGAGACGGGCTCCTGCAGATCGGTTCGGCGCCGAATTGTGCGCCACCGGGAGGGAAACGAGGCACCGCTGTGACACGGACCAGATTGACAGCACGGCGATGCAAAATTATGCATTAATTGTGCATACTCTACCGGACTTGACGCAACTGCCAATCCCGACCGTGACCGAACCGACGTACCGCGTGGGTGTGCTCGGCGCGAGCGGGTACTCGGGGCGCGAACTGTGCGCCCTCATTCTGAGCCATCCCCATCTCACGCTCGCGTTTGCCACGGCGAACGCCCAGCGCGGCACCACGCTGCGCGTGCGGGCCGCCGGACGTGTGCACGCGATTCCGATGGTGGGACCCGACGAGGTCGATCTGGCGAGCGCCGATCTGGTGTTCGCGGCGCTGCCGCATGGCGCGTCGGCCGAGTGGGTGGCGAAAGTGATTGCGGCCGGTGCGCGGGTGGTGGACCTGTCGAGCGATCTGCGCCCCGGTCACGGTGGGACGGATCATGCCCCGGCGGGCGTGCCGCACGATGCGCCGTATGGCTTGCCCGAGCTCTTTCGGGCGCCGTTGCATGGCGCCCGCGTGGTGGCCAACCCCGGTTGCTATGCCACCAGCATTCTGGTGGCGTTGGCCCCGTTGGCGAAGGCCGGCCTCATCGCGCCGGGCGCGACGGTGAACATTGCGGCGGCCAGCGGCGTGAGCGGCGCCGGCGCCTCGCCCAAGCTCGAGCTGCTGTTCGCCGAAGTGACGGAGAATTTCCGCGCGTATGGCGTGGGTAATTCGCATCGGCATCTGTTCGAGATGCGCGCGAGCCTCACGGCGCTGGGTGCCGACTGCGACCTGCTTTTCACGCCGCATCTGCTGCCGGTGGATCGCGGGATCCTGTCCACCATCACGGTGCCGCTCACGCGCCCGATCGATGACGCGCTGGCGCCGTTCCGCGAGATGTACGCCAACGAGCCGTTCGTGGAGCTCACCGGTGATCTCCCCGCACTGGCCGACGTGCAGCATCGCAACGTGGTGCGTATCGGCGCGCGGATCCCCACGGGCGTGCGTACGCCGACGCTGCTCGTGTTCAGCGCGATCGACAACCTGGTGAAGGGCGCGGCGGGTCAGGCGATCCAGAACGCGAACCTGATGCTGGGACTCGACGAGACGGCTGGACTCACTCGATAGCCCGGACGCGCCATGTTTATCGTCAAACTCGGTGGTCGTACCCAAAACGATCCGGCACTTCCCGCGGCGCTGGCCGCGTTGTGGCGCGCCACCAAAGGTGGCGTGGTGGTCGTGCACGGCGGTGGCGATCAGATCAGCGCGTTGCAGCGGCTGCGTGGTGAGGAGCCGGTGTTCGTCGGTGGTCGGCGTGTCACGACCGACACGGCGCTCGAGCTGGTGCGGATGGTGTTGTCGGGGCTGGCCAACAAGCAGATGGTGTCGGCGCTGGTGGCAGCGGGTGCGCCGGCGGTGGGCATTTCCGGTGAGGACGCGGCGCTGCTGCGCGCGGTGCCGATCGACGTGGCCACGTTCGGGCACTCCGGCACGCCGGCGGTAGTTGATCCGCGGCTGGTGCGCGCGCTCCTCGCGGCGGGCTTCCTGCCGGTGATCTCGCCGGTGGCGGCGCGTGAAGCGGAGAGCGGGGCTGGGGCGTACAACGTGAACGGTGATGACGCCGCGGCGGCGATCGCGGCGGCGCTCGGCGCCGATGAACTGTTTCTGATGGCCGACGTGCCGGGTGTGCTCGACGGCGACAAGGTGCTCGTGCCGCGCCTCTCACTCGATGCGGCGCAGGCGTTGGTGGCCAGTGGTGTGGCGGGCGGCGGCATGGCCGCCAAGCTCGATGCCTGCGCGCAGGCGCTGGCCGGTGGTGTACACCGAGTGCGGATTGGCGATCTCGCCGCACTCACTGTTCCCGAGGCGGGAACCGCGATCGTTGCGCGCGTGGACGCAACGGATGCCGTCTCTTCCAGGTAGCTGCCATGACTTCGACGATGCCCACGCCCGCTCCGACCACCGCGTTCACGGCCACTCCGGCCGCCGAACCGTCGGCGCCGCTTTCGGCACTGCCCGCGATCCTGGGCACGTACAAGCGACAGGCACCGCTGTTCGTCCGCGGCGACGGCGTCTACATGTTCGACGAGCACGGCAAGAAGTATCTCGATCTCGTGGCCGGCATCGCCGTCACGTCGCTTGGGCATAACGACCCGGGCGTCATGAACGCGATGCAGGAGGCGATGGCGACGGGACTCATTCACACGTCGAACTTGTACCGCACGGCGCCGGGCGAGGCGCTGGCGCAGTGGTTCGTCGATCACTCGTTCGCCAGCAGCGTGTTCTTCGCGAACTCGGGGGCCGAGGCCAACGAAGGCGCTTTCAAGTTCGCACGTCGCTGGGGCGGCACGCAGGGCTTCCCGCATAAGCACCACATCATCGCGGTGCGCGGCTCGTTCCACGGCCGCATGCCGGGCACGCTGGCGGCCACCGACCGTCCGGCCTATCGTCTGCCGTTCCGTCCCCTCATGGGTGGCGTGACGATCGTGGAGCGCGACCTGGACGAACTCGCCCTGGCGCTGCACCCCGAGAAGACGGCGGCGGTGATCGTCGAGCCGATTCAGGGCGAAGGCGGTGTGCGCGTAGTCGACCCCGAGTTCCTGCGCGGTCTGCGCGAGCTCACGCGCGAGCGGAACGTGCTGCTCATTCTCGACGAGATTCAGTGCGGACTGGGTC
>CANJOX010000314.1 GCA_947475795.1 Gemmatimonadota bacterium | reverse complement strand
GACGGTTGAGCCGGTGTCGAGTCAGGCGTTCGCCGTCGGACTCGGCGTGCGACTAGCGTTGACGGGCATCGTGTTGGCGATCGCGGAGGTCCTCGCCAGAGCGTCGGCGCGAACATCGTGGTACGCCATCACGAACCGGCGAGTTGTGATGCGTCTTGGCGCCGTGTTCCCCATGTCCATCAACATTCCGTTCTCGATCATCGATGGTGCGCGAATCGGCACCTTTCGTGACGGGACCGGGCAGCTGGTTCTTACCCTCGGCAAGGCGCATCGACTCGCGTACATCGCGCTGTGGCCGCACTGTCAGGTGTTTCGATTCACGCATCCGGAACCGGTACTCCGCGCGTTGCTGGATCCCAAGGCGGTGAGCGCGTTGCTCGTCAACGCCATCGCCGCCGTCGCGGAGCCGAACGTTCGCATCGAGCGGACGGGAGGGCGGGGCGATGCTTCCGCCGAAACGATCGCGGCCGCACAACCGGTCGTCGCATGAGTGAGGTCTTCGCATGACCGGTCCTGTGCACTTTGAGGCGGAACCCGGCGCGCGGCCGGATGCACGGCCGTTGGAGGTTCCGAAGTCGGCGCTGGTGACGGCCGCGGCGCTCATCGCCGTGGTGTTCATGCTCTGCATCGCCGCGCGCATCTTTGGATTCGGCGCGTTCGCCGAACGGCAATCGGCGGTCATCGCCGAGCGTCAGCTCCTGTTCATCGATGAGAGTAACGGCGGTATCCGTGTCGTCGACGCGACCACGCAGGGGCTGGCCGCTTCGCTTGCGCCAGGTACCAACGGATTTCTTCGCGGCGCGCTCCGTGCGCTCACGCGAGGACGTTCCAGTGCCGGTATCGGACAGGCGGTGCCGTTCCGACTGGTACGCTACGCCGACGGACGGCTGGTGTTGATCGATCCAACCACCAAGCGTTCGGTGACGGTTACGAGCTTCGGGTCCACGCAGGTCGAGTCGTTCGATCGACTCCTGCGTCCCATGGCGCGTTCGGCGGCTGCCACGCCGTAGCGCGTCAGCGAAGCGACGATTGGGTCGACAGCAGTCGCTTCGCGCTCGAAGCGACTGCCGCATCAGGGTGCGACGAATACTGCGTCAACAAGTGTGCAACCTCGGGGTGATTGAGATGCGACGCGAGCTCCAGCGCGCACACGAGGGTCACCTGGTCGGGAGCGGCTTTCACGATCAGCTCGAACCCCCGAAACGCACGGATGTACGCGATGCGGTTGGCCAACTTGGACAGCGGCGCGGGGAGCGGCCGGTCGAGTGATGTGGCGCCCCGGCCGGCGACAAAGTCCGCGTTGCGGTGACTGATACACCCGCTCATCGCCTGATCGATCTTGCCGGCGAGCGTGCCACCACAGCCAGCGAGCACGAATACCAGCACCCCGGCCCAAGAGCGCGGGCGGGAGTGCGATGCGGGCCAGGCGTGCGCGGCTACCACGCGCAGTCGGTCAGAGAAAAAGGATCGCATGGGGACCATCTTCGCGCGCGCGCGCGGCAAAATCAAGCTCCGCTGAGGCGCATATCGATCCGCTCGGGATAAAGGCCGCAACATACCGCCGTCTTGCCATGGAGCAGTGGGGACCGCTGCGGCAACGCACCGAGGTCCGATTGGCCATCATCACGGGCGTCTGCGCCGTACTGATGCTGCTGGCGGCTGCCCCCTCGCTGATCTGGACCGCCGATCCTACGGCGCTGGGCGTCGGCAGCTTGCTCCTCATTCACACCGCGATCGAGTTGCGGCCGTTTCGCGACCGATGGCACGCGTGGCGCACGATCGGGTCGATCCGGCTTGAGGTGCCCACGATCGACCTCGTTCCCGGACAGGGGACACCGTACGTGGTTCGCCTCGTGCCGCGCCACGTCGGACAGCTCCAGTCGATTGCGTTGCATTTCGCGTATCGCGAGTCCCGCAGTCAGCCCAGCGCCACCGTGTGGGAGGTGGACGCGGTCATCGCCACGCCCACGCTCGTCGTGCGGCAGGGCTGCGACGTCACGGTCGACGTGGTGCTGCCGCCGGGGGTGCCGCCCTCTCGGTACGACGATCAGTGGATGCGCGCATGGACCGTGACCGCCGCGGTCACGCTCACCGACGGGCGTTACTGGAGGCGTGAGTATCCCGTGATGGTGTATCCCGGTCCCACGCCCCTGGCAACGTCAGGAGGCACAAGCACCGTGGGGACGTCCGAGGTCTAGGCACGCCTGCGTTATGGTGTACTCAACAGCCCCGTACCCTGCACTTCGATCGCGCACGACACGTCAGCGGCGGCATCGCGCAGTCGACGAAACAGCAAAATGTTGACGGTCAAGGCCATCGTTCCATCAGCCCCGAATCGTCCACTCAGTCGCGTGGTGAGGGCCGTGCTGGTGCGCGCTTGATCCGGCATGATGCGGGGTGACGAGGCGAACGCTCCATCCTGATCAATGACCGTGGGGAAGCGGTCGCCCGCCTCGAAGGCGATCGTCAACGTGTCGGCGCCCGGCGTATGGCGTACGGTCGCCCAGTCCGATGTCTGCGGCGTTTTCGACCAGATCTCCTTGCAGGTGGTCGAGCCCGTCGCCACAGCGTCGCCATAGCGAATGAGGTATCGACCACTGACGCCGCGGGCGCGCAGCGTTTGGGTCGCCCCGCCGCGTGGTGCGCGCGCCCCTGATACCGGGGTCGTGGCCGACACCGACGCGCCGGTCGCGCTGGGCCGGAACTGCACTGTGGTGCCGAATTCCGTCACGATGTGATCGATCACTTCCTTGCGCAGCTCGTGGCGAAGCCCGGTTCGCATGTCGAGGAACACGACGGCACCCGCGCGCACGACGTCCACGCGTCCTTGCATGCGTGAGCCGTCGGTCAGGTGCACCTCGTCAAAACGGAGGTCGGGACGGCTCGCGGACGCGCGAGCCGATGGTGTGAGCGGACGGGCACTGCCCGCGGCGCGGCGCACCGGCTCCACGAGCACCAGACGGCTTGAGTCGATGGTGTTTCGTGGTAACGCGTTGAGCGTGAGCGAAGGAACCCCGACCCTGCTGCTGGATCGGGTCGGTGCCACCGAGGGCCCCGCGGCCGCAACCGTGGACTGGTTCGCGCTCACCGCCGTCGTTGTCGGTTGCGGCCGCGATTGAATGAACCACGCGACGCGAGCCATGACCAACAGATACACCACCAGCCCAGCCCCCATCGCGAGACGCGCCCGGCCACTCCATGCCGACGTGAAGGATGGCGCCGGCGTGCGGTAGCGACGCGGCGCGACGGACGCGCCAGGGCCGCGGGCGCCGGCCGTGGTGCTCCGGCTCACGGTGCTCCGGCTCACGGTGCTCCGGCTCACGGTGCTCCGGCTCACGGTGGTCTGCGATGGACCGGGCGACGGACGCGCGACGGGTACGCGCGTGACGGCTAGCCGAGTGCCTGTGCCTGTGAGGGTGCCGGTGACGACGCGCGGAGGTGCCGCCGATATCGGGGGCGATACGACCGGAATAGACGGCGGGAACGCAGCCGGTGGCGACGACCGCTGCGGCGCGGCGGGGCGCGCCACGTCTTCAACCAGACGGAATGCCGCGCCCCACGCATCGATCGCCCAGCGAGCCATGTCCGTCGCGACAAAGCGTTCGGCCGACCACTGCATCGCGAACGCCGACGCCAGTGTGTCCCACTCGGCGCGTTCCACCGGCGCGGTTGGGAGCCGGTGAGGCAATCCGCGACGGATCGCTTCCAGCAGGAGTTCGGCGAGCGGACGCGTTGCACTGCCCGTTTCGTCGAGCAACCGATTGCGAAAGCGCAGCAGTGCTGCCTCCTCCCACTCTGGCGGTTGCTCGGCAACCACGCGACAGAGCGCGCGCCGCACCAGCTCTCGCGAATCGAGGCTCATCGGCGCTGCGCTTCTCGCCAGGTTTCGCGCCGGCGCGCGACCTGTCCTGTCATTGGGTGATGCGCTCGGCGACCAGATCGGCCAGCGTTATGCATTGCTGTGTTCGACCCCACCGGATGATGGCGCTGGTTTTCGTTTGAGTTTCAGCGACAAAGCCAGTCGTGGTAAATCGTCCGCGCATAAAGAACTGCCATCGGATGCCGTCCGTGGTGCCAACCACCGGACCAATCTCAAACGCGCCGTTTGCGTCGACCGTTCCGTTCACGGAGCGGGTGGCCAGCGCAAACTCGCGCGTGCCAGGCTGGTGCTCAATGCGTTCGATACTGGTTCGGCCGGGCGCTAAGACGGCCGCGATGCTCGAGCAGCTCGCGCTCCCGTCCACGACGCGTACCGTTTGGCGCACACGGTACACGCCGCCAAGGCCGTTGGCCACCGAAGACACCGCGTCCTCCGGTCTCCGGTTGGCGTCCACGACCACCACCGGCGCCGTTAGGGGGTCGGCCGG
>CANJOX010000313.1 GCA_947475795.1 Gemmatimonadota bacterium | reverse complement strand
TCGAGGCTGTAGAACTGCGCAAACCCCTCACCGGGGCGTTTCTCGTCAAAGACCAGCAGGTCGCCGTCCCGCGTGAACCGCAGCAGATGGAGACCGGCATCGGTGTGTAGCGGCTCGGCGGGGCCGGCGGGCTCCGGCGGAGATGACGACATCTCCGAAAAATAGTCGATCGCCGCGCTCGGCTGTGGACGCACGTGGCGCGGGATCTCTCTAATCCGTTGTATCGCAACGATTTAGCGTAAGTGCGAAATGACCGGAAGGCGCTGCTGACGCTCCGCTGACGCCCCCGCAGTACATGGTGGCCCTCACTTCTCAATCAGAGGAAACGCGGTGCCAACAGATCGCCCGGAGACGCCCGTGGTGCGTCATCCCGAATACGTGTACATGGACTACGCCCGACATCTCTCCGGGCGTCTGCGACGCAGCATCACCGGGCCCATGTACCATGGCCGCTCCCTGCGGGAGGCGCTCGAGGGGTGCACGGCCGCCGAGGCGGTCGAGAAGCCGCTGCGTACCCTGCCGTGCATCTGGGACATCGTGCTGCACGTGGCCGCGCGCGCCGAACGGGCCATCCTGCACATGGACGGCATGGTGCTCGAGGATCCCATCCCCGGGGCAGACTGGCCGCGCATGCCCATCCCCTGTACCGTCGAAGCGTGGGAGGCGTCGCAGCGGCGCATGCACGACGCGTACAAGGCGCTGGCCGTGCGCGTCTGTCAGGTGGTGTCCACCGGCTTCGTGAAGGTGGCCGAGAGCAGTGGCTGCAACGTGGCGACGATGGCCGACGGCATCGTGGAGCACGGCGCCTATCATGCGGCGCAGATCGTCCTGATCCGCAAGGAAGTGGAATCGCGCCGCATCATACGCAACGCGGCGCTGACCGATCGGATCTGGTAAGCGCCGCGCGTCACTCCGCCGTCATCTCGGCGGAGTCACCCTACCGATTGTTCGGCACCGAGCCTTTGCGGTAATCGAGCTGCGGTTTCTGGGTGCCCAGCACGGTGGTGTACCGGAAGTCCGCCCCGCGCCGCCGGTCGAGCTCGGCCTTCGCGGCGGTGAGCGTGGCCGGCGACTGCAGCAGCTCGGCCACGGTCAGCGCCATCGTTTTCGCGGCGACCATCATCCCCTTCGTCGCGATGGTGGTCCCGCCCGTGGCTACCGCCTGCCACGAATGGGCCGCCGTACCCGGCACCCACGTGGCCGCCGACAGCTGCACGGTAGGTACCACCCAGCTCACGTCTCCCACATCCGTGGAGGCGGTGCCCGCCACGTCCATCACGAGCGGCTTGATCCGCGTGGTATTCACGAGTGGTTGCGCGATGAACTGCGGCGACCGCTGGAGCTGCTCGGCAAACGCCGTCTCCTCGGCCGACAGCGTGTAGCCGCCCACCCGCTCCAGCGCCCGCTGCTGCACACGCGCCAGCGTCTCGTTGGGGAGCAGCGAGTACACGGAGCCGATGAGCTGCAGGTCGTACGTGGTGCCGGTCCCCATCGCGGCGCCCTTCGCCGCGTTCACCACGCGGGACCACACGTCGCTCACCACTTTCATGTCCACGTGACGCACGTAGTAGAACACCTCGGCTTCATCGGGCACCACATTCGGCGCCTTCCCACCGTCGGTGATCACGTAGTGGATGCGCGTCGCATCAGGAACGTGCTCGCGCAGAAAATTCGTCATCACGTTCATCACCTCCACGCCGTCGAGTGCCGAACGGCCCCGCTCGGGCGCGGCGGCGGCGTGCGCGCTGATACCGTGAAACCGGAACTTGCCCGTCACGTTCGCCATCGTGCGCTCGCCCGTCACCGAGTTCTCGTCGCCAGGGTGCCAGGCCACCACGGCATCGACGTCGTTGAACAGCCCGTCGCGCACCATGTACACCTTGCCCGAGCCCCCTTCTTCGGCGGGCGTGCCGATCATGCGCAGCGTGCCCTTCACCTGATTCGCCTGCATCCAGCCTTTGATGGCGATCGCGGCGGCGGTGCTGGCGGTGCCGAACAGATGGTGGCCACAGCCGTGTCCCGGGCCACCGGCCACGAGCGGATTGCGCGTGGGGGTGGCGCCCTGTGAGAGCCCGGGGAGCGCATCGAATTCGCCCAGCAGGGCGATCACCGGCTTGCCGCTGCCGAACTCCGCCACGAACGCGGTGGGCTCGCCGGCCACACCGGCCGTGACCGTGAATCCGGCGGCGGTGAGCTCCGACTGCAGCAGCGCCGAACTCTTGATCTCCATGTAGCCCACTTCCGCGAAGCCCCAGATCCGCTGCGCGACGTCGGCGTAGTGCGCCGTGGTGGCGTCGAGCGCGGCCAGCATCGAGGACGGGTTGGCGGCGCCGGTGGCCTTGGCGGCCTTCTGCGCCGGCAGCACCGACGCGGTGCCGGCGAGGGCGGCGGCGCACAGCAGGGCTGTGGCCGCCGTGGTGTGACGGTGCCTCATGACGCGCTCCGCGCTTCCGCGAAGACGGGTTCCATGAGACCGCGCAGGGAGCGCCCATGCGGGTCCTGACGGGCGCGCACTTCGTTGACGAGTTCGAGCGCCGTCTTGTCGCACGGGGGCATGACGATCGACGACTCCCCGAGCGGCGTCACGCGCTGGCCCCAGCGCACGAGCAGCGCACCGAAGGTCAGACCGCCGCCGAAGCCCGGCATGAGGAGCAGGCTCCCGGGCTTCACGCGTCCTTCCCGCAGCGCTTCCACCAGGCTTACCGGCACCGTGGCCGCGCTCATGTTGCCGTACTTGTGTACCGTGACCATCACGCGGTCCATGCCGATCCCGGCGTACTTGGCCACCGCCTCGATGATGCGCAGGTTGGCCTGATGCGGCACCACGAGGTCCACGTCATCCGCCGTCACGCCCGCTTCGCGGAGCACCCGCCCCGAGGCCTCGCTCATGCCATGCACGGCGCGCTTGAAGATCACCTGTCCGTCGAAGTCCCACAGCGTGTCGCCCAGCGACACGTCCTTGTTCGCGTAGCCGCAGCCGATGCCGCGCACCCGCAGGCTCTGCCGCGCTTCGGCGTCGCACCCCAGCACGGTGCCGATCACCCCTTCCTCCGTGTCAGAGGCTTGCAGCACCACGGCCGCTGCGCCGTCACCGAAGAGGACGGCCACGTTGCGGTTGCTCCAGTCCATGTACTGGCTGATGAGCTCCACGCCGATCACGACCGCGTTCCGTACCACGCCCGTTTGGATCATGGCCGTGGCGGTGGACATGCCGTAGAGGAAGCTCGTGCACGCGGTGTTGACGTCCATCGCCGCGGCGCGCGTGGCGCCGAGGGCGATCTGCACGCCGGAGGCGCTGTTCGGTACCGCTTCTTCGTTGCTGCAACCGCCGTAGATGATCAGATCGACGTCGCCCGCCTCAAGACCGGCGCAGGCCAGCGCGCGCGCGGAGGCGATCGTGGCCATTTCGATCGCGGAGATGTGCGAGACGCGGCGCTCCTTCATACCGGTGCGCTGCACGATCCATTCGTCGGAGGTCTCGAGAAAGGTCGAGAGGTCGTCGTTGCTCAGGATGGCGGGCGGGAGAGCCTCACCCCACCCGGTAATGGCGGCGTGGCGCGCTGGCTTCATGGCACGGGGGCGGGAGTCGTCGTGGCGGCCGTCGGCGGGTGCCGGCGACCGTGCCCACGTCGCCGGTGGGGGCGACGGGGCGGCCTGATGCAGGAACGCTAGGGTCGGGCACTGCGCCCCACAAGAATCCCACGTCACGGATTGCCCACGGCCGTCCCGCGCGCGTGGGGAATGCCTACATTTTCGCCCATGACATCCGATCTCCGCACCCGCCCGTTCCGCCGCGCGGCCTGCGCGCTTGGCATTGCTGTCGCGCTCGCCGCGGCACTTCCCGCCGTCGCTCCCGCGCAGACGCCGGTGATCTTTGTGCACGGCAACGGCGATCATGCCGGCCTGTGGGACAACGTGATCTGGCGCTTCGAGTCCAACGGCTATCCGTCGTCGCGCCTGTTCGCGGTGGATCTGCCCAATCCGTCGGCGTCGAGTACGATCACGGCGGCCGAGCCCAACCGCTCCACCCCCGCCGATCAGACGGCGGCGCTGGCGGCCTTTGTCACGCGGGTGCTGCTGACCACCGGGGCACCCAAAGTGGCCCTCGTGGGGAGTTCGCGCGGCGGGATGACGATCCGCAACTACGTGCGCTTCGGCGGCGGGGCCACGCACGTGTCGCACGTGATCACCGGGGGCACCCCCAACCACGGCGTGTTCGCGATCCCCACCGTGCAGCCGGACGGCGAGTTCAACGGGGCCGGCCCGTACCTGCGCGCGCTCAACGCGGGGAGCGAAGTGGTGCCCGGCGTGAAGTTTCTGGCGCTGCGCTCCGACGCCCTCGACAAGTATGCCCAGCCCGATGGGGCC
>CANJOX010000312.1 GCA_947475795.1 Gemmatimonadota bacterium | reverse complement strand
AGTAGCCCGGCACCTTGCCTTCACCATCGCCCGCCGTGTTCAGGTCGTTCGTGTACGTGAAGTACCGCTCGCCCACATAGCGGCCACCCAGCGTGAGATTGAGCTTGGCGCGCGTGTACGACAGCGACGCGGTGGCCATCTCCTTCGGTGCGTCCTGCACGTACTTGTCCTTGGTGCTCACGCGCGACGCCGGATTCGCCTGATTGGCGAGGTAGTCGTCGCCGAACTTCGAGCTGTTGAACGAGGCCGAGCCGAACGCACGCAGCCCGTTGCCGAGGTCCGCATTGATCACGCCCTCGAGTCCGAAGGTGTTCACCGAACCCACGTTGCCGAAGCCCGTGGCGCAGGTGACCGTCTGCGGGCAGAGGGCGATACCGAGCAGGCGATTGCGGTAGTCGATCGTGTAGCCGGTCACGCCGGCTTCGACCTTACCGCGACGCGTGCGTGCGCCGACTTCCAGCGTCGTGGCACGCTCGGCCTTCGCCGTGTTCTTGAAGAAATCGAACGTGGCCGGCGCTGCGTTGTACACACCACCAGCCGGGCTGAGCGGAAACTGGTTCACATTTTCCGACCAGTTGGCGAACACTTCGTTGTTCCCATTCACCTTGAACACTGCACCGACCTGCGGGAGCAGCGTCGCCTCGGTCTTCACGTTCAGCGACGGACGCGTGGCATCGGCGAAAATCGGTGCTACGATGCCGGCCGTCGGCGTGTTGCCGTTGTTCGTGAAATCCGCGTTCACCGACAGGAGCTTCGCGCCATACGACAGCGTGAGCTTTTCATTCAGCAGGCGGTTCGTGTTCTGGATATGGAGCTGCGTGGTGGTCACATCCGCCGTGCGGTCGTAGTCGAGTCGCAGCACCTTCGTGAAGTCCACTTCCGGGCTCTGCTGGTAGTTCTTCATGCGCCAGCGCGGACGACGGTTGCTGGACGCATTCATTTCATACCAACCACCGACTTCGAACTGGTTGGCAATGCCGCCGACCATGAACGACGAGGTCGCCTTCGCCATGATGCCGGATCGATTCGCCTTGTACTGCGTCTGACGGAACATGATCGGGTCGGGGCTATAGGCCGCGCCGTAGCTCGGTGCATGCCAGTCGCCACCACCACGATTGAGGTGGAGGTACGGCTGCACCTCGATGTGGGTTGATGCGGTCGGCTTGAACGCACCCTTGAGATACGCCAGGTGGTCTAGACGCGCGCCCTGGGCCGAGCTGTAATACGACGCATCGGTGAGCGGCGTGTAGTTGGGCAGCGAGGCTTCGGCGAACTGCTTAGCAGTGGACCAGTTGGTGAGGTAATCGAAGTCCGGTCCGAAACCGAACGTGCTCGACCCCGGCGCGGTGGCGTTGAACACGCCGAGCGACAGGTCCATGTAATCGCTTTCCTTCTTGTTCGCGTAGTTGTAGAACGCGGTGAACTTGCTCGACCCGATGAACAGGTTGGACTTCAGGTTGATCTGCTCATGCCAGTTCTGGCCGGCGCCACCAATGAATCCCTTCTGACCGAACAGCAAATCCTGTTCGCCGGGGAAGTTGGAAAGCCGCTCGCCGCCGCCCTTCCACTTGTCGGAGTCGAACCTGGACACCGACATGAACGCCGACACGCCGTTCGTACCGCCAAACGTCTTGAGGCCCATGTCGTAGCGCAGCAGCGTGCGACGCGCGCTGTTCTGTCCGCCCATCTGCTGCAGCAGGAACTGCCGCTTGCCGGCCGGCTCCGCCGTCGCGTACTGCACGACGCCACCGAGGTTATTGGCGGAGGCGGTGCCCAGCGCACCACTGCCCTGTGCTACGGCGGTCGACTCGAGGTTCGACGCGTCCACGGCGCGACCGACGCCGAGTCCGTTCCAGTTGCCATACGACATGTCACCGAGCGGGATGCCGTCCATCGTCTGTCCGATCTGCGACGTCTGGAAACCACGCATGGTGATGCGATTGGACCACTCGTACATGCCGAAGCCGTCGACCGACTGCATGTTGACACCCGGAATGCGCTCGACCGCCTTGAGCGCACTGGTGCCGGGCGTCGTCGACTTGAGCACCGCGCTATCGATGCCTGAGGCCGCGCGAGCGCTGCCCCGGCCGGTGACGCCGGTCACCGTGACCGTGCCGAGTGCTTGCGCTGAGTCGCGCTTGGTGGTGGCCTGCGCGCGCAGCAGCGAGGCGGAGAGCAGCAGCGACGTTGATGCCGCGGCGAGAAGCGTGAAGTACGCAGGACGAGAGTCGTGGCGCATGAGACCGTCGAAAGAGAAAGAGATGATCGTAAGGATCGCTCTCAGCTTTCACTCGCTGCGTCTCGACTTGAATCACGGATAGGTACAGACCCCGTCTCGGCCGTGTCACGGCGCCATGACGAGCGGGACATTCGTTCGCGCGTCAGTATCGAAGAAAATACCGCTGGATTTCGAGTGGGTCGTTGGTGCGGGTCAGCGCGACCATAAGTAGAATGCGCGCCTTCGCTGGCGTGAGGTGCTGTGCCGTGACCATCGGCGGAGCTGGTGGTGGCTGCGGCGCTCGTGTGCTGTCCGACCGCGTGGAGTCACCGGCGGCCGCCGGGCGCGCGACCGCCGCCGCCTCGGGGCGCGGCGCATCGGGATCGCGCACGGCGCTCATGTTGTCCCCGTACGCGAACACCGTGACTACCACCACGCCCGCCCGGCGTAGGGCCGTGTACACCTCCGACTCGGCCCGCGTCATGCCGTTGCTCGCCACCGCCACGCCCGCCGGCTGTGCGTCGTAACGCGGGCCGGTCCCACCGGGATACGAGTACTCGAGCGCCACGCGCGGCAGGGAGTCCACCTTCCGCATATCGAACTCGCTGTCCTCGCCGTGCCGTCGCGTGGGCGCAAACAGAAAGTCGGGGCCGTTGCCGCCCACGACGCCGAGCATGCCCATCTCGCCACCGCTGAATCCCCCGGTGCGCTGGTAGATCTTACGCACCTCGCGGGCCGAGAGGATGCGATCGTCCATGACCACCATCACGCCCTTGCCGACCGCCTGGGGCGCGGCGGCCACGCGCACCGCCGACAGCAGGTTGATCGGGCCGTCCGGGCTGATGCCGGTGGCTGGTCGTTGCGCACCGACCACGACGACCGGCTTGTTCGACCGTACGGTGAGATAGAGAAAGAACGCGGTCTCTTCCAGCCGGTCGGTGCCGTGCGTGACCACCACGCCGGCCAGATCATGCCGATCCTTGAGCACCTGCTCGATGCGCTTCGACAGCGCGAGCCACTGCGCCGGGGTGATCGACGTACTCGGCACATTCGAGAACTGCTCCGTCTCGATTTGCGCGTGCTTCGACAGCTCAGGGACTGAGGCGATGATCTGTTCGGCCGTGAGGGTGCCGGCGCGATAGCTGCCGAGCGATCCCGGCGCGTCCTGGACGCCGGCGATCGTGCCACCGGTGGCGATCAGCAACACCTTGGGCAGGCGCGGGTTCGGCTTCGGGCTATCGGACGACTGCGCCTCGAGCGCGCCGGCCGTGGAGAGCATCGAGAGGAACAGCAGGGTGACCCGCCGCATCGGGGTGCGGAGGCGGGTCTGTGACAGGACCAGCGTCATAGGGGCATGCGGGTGTAGGTGGCGAAGGTGACGCCGGTGGTCTTTCCGTCGGCATCCTCGCGCATGTAGATCACGGCGATCGTCTGGAAATCAGGCGAGAGCACATTGGTCAGCCGCTGCGTCACGCGGCCGTTGTTCTTGTTCACGATCTCGTTCACCAGCGAACTGATAGGCCGGACGGCGGCGTGTGTCTGACTGGCGTTGCCTGTGACGGGCATGTCGCGCCCGTCGAAAACGGTGGCGTACGACCAGCGCGTGGTGTCGCCGCGTGCATTGACCGCCTGGATCGTGACCTTCATGCCGGTGGAGCCCAAGGGCTCATAGGTCATGATGTTGCTGGCGGGGGCGGGCGCATCGGACTTCAGCAGCCACCGTCCAAAGCGTGGGTTGGACGGTTGGGCGTACGCGTCCCGCGCGCCGACGGAGAGCGGGGCGACCAGCAGGGCGGTGATCAGGAATTGTTTCCACGACAGACGCATCGGGGCGCTCACGAAAAGGGATGCGGCCATTCTGCAGCCTGTCGGTGTATTTTGCGAGTCTAATCCGCATTCCTGACCGTTCAGCCAAAGCTCTCCGTGGCCAATATCCTGCAGCGTCTTCCTGTCGGCGAGAAAGTCGGCATCGCTTTTTCCGGTGGTCTCGACACCAGCGCCGCCCTGCATTGGATGCGGGAGAAGGGCGCCGTGCCGTACGCGTACACGGCGAACCTGGGACAGCCCGACGAGACGGACTACGACGAAATCCCGCGCAAGGCGATGGCGTACGGCGCCGAGAAGGCCCGGCTGATCGAGTGCCGCGCGAACCTGGT
>CANJOX010000311.1 GCA_947475795.1 Gemmatimonadota bacterium | reverse complement strand
GGTCGCTGGCTTTTCTGCCGGCGGCATGAGCGGTCCACCACGTTCTGCCGGTGCGTCCGGAGCTTCCGATGCGTGACCTTCTCGACTTCTACACGAACGCCCCGCTGCTCGAACTCGGCATGGAAGCCGACCGGGTGCGGCAGGCACGGCATCCGCACGGGGTGGTCACGTACATCGTCGACCGCAACATCAACTACACGAACGTGTGCGTTGCGGACTGCGGATTCTGTGCATTCTATCGCCGCCCGAAGCATGGTGAGGGGTACACCCTCTCGTTCGAACAGATCGGCGAGAAGATCGAGGAGACCAAGGCACTGGGCGGCGTCCAGATCCTGATTCAGGGCGGCCACAACCCGTATATCCCCTTCGAGTGGTATCTGGACCTGATGCGCTACATCAAGCGGCATCATCCGATTCACATTCACGGGTTTTCCCCCAGCGAAGTCGATTTCTTCGCCACCCGATTCCGGATGGACGCCCGCGATGTGATCCGTGAGCTCAAGGCGGCCGGTCTTGATTCGATTCCCGGCGGCGGCGGCGAGATTCTCGTGCAGCGCGTCCGGGACATTGTCGCGCCCAAGAAAGCAGGCGCCGATCGCTGGCTCGAGATTATGGAACTCGCGCACAACGAAGGCATGAAGACGTCGGTCACCATGATGTACGGGATCGGGGAAACACTGGCCGAGCGTATCGAGCATCTGCAGCGTGTGCGCGATCTGCAGGCGCGCACCGGCGGCTTCACGGCGTTCATTACGTGGCCGCTGCAGCCCGAGAACACGCCGTCCATGTCGCACATGCCCAAGACCGATGCCGTGACGTACCTGCGGACCGTCGCGATGTCACGCATCGTGCTCGACAACGTGCCCAATCTGCAGTCCAGCTGGGTCACGATGGGCATGAAGGTCGGGCAGATGGCGCTCAACTACGGTTGTAACGACTTCGGATCGCTCATGATCGAGGAAAACGTGGTATCGGCCGCGAACACCACGCACCGGACCACGACGGATGAGCTCGACCGTCTCGTCCGCGATGCCGGGTTCACGCCGGCGCGTCGTCGTCAGGACTACTCGCTCCTCCCGACCGCCGACACACCGACGCCAGCGGCCGCATGACCGCGGCGATGGCGCGAACCGGTATTGGTTACGACTCGCACCGGTTCGGGGACGGCGGGCCGATGCGTCTGGGCGGGATCGACATTCCGGCCGCGATGCATTGTGCGGGGCATTCGGATGGCGACGCGATCTGTCACGCTGTCACGGACGCCCTTCTGGGTGCAACCGGCCTCGGCGACATCGGCGAACTCTTTCCCGACACCGATCCGGCGAACAAGGGGAAGGACTCCATCGTCATGCTGCAGGCCGCGTTCGGTCGCGTGCAGGCGGCCGGTTATGTCGTGCACAACGTGGACATCACCGTCATCGCGCAGCAACCCAAGATCGGTCCGCACCGGCAGGCGATCCGCGAGCGGCTGGCGTCCGTGTTAGGCATGTCCAGCGCGGACGTGTTCGTGAAGGGGAAAACGAACGAAGGGATGGGGTGGATCGGCCGCGGCGAAGGGTTGGCCGTCATCGCGGTGGCCACCGTCTCGCGCGCCGGCTGATCGATCGGCGCGGGTACCACGCCAGCCGGGGGGCGCCATGAATGACCTGCTCGCATGGTTGACGACGCTCCCGGCGCCACTGCTCTACGGTGTGCTCGCCCTCGCGGCGCTGGCCGAGAACGTGTTCCCACCGCTCCCCGCCGACACCGTGATTGCGCTCGGCGCGTTCGTCGCGGCGCGGGGGTCGGGAACGGCGGTTGGAGTCTGGGCGGCCACCATGGTCGGCAACATCGGCGGCGCCATGCTCATGTTCGGACTCGGGCGCCGCTACGGACTGCCGTGGCTCAGGCGTCGGTTTCCCTCGCTCGTACCCGAGGGAGCCACCGATCGGCTCACCGATCGCTTCGCCAGACAGGGCATACTCGCCGTCGCGGTCAGCCGCTTCGTCCCAGGTGTGCGCGCGGTCGTACCGCCGCTTGCCGGCGCCATGGGGCTGGGCGTCATCCGTTCGGCCGTGGCCATGGCCGTCGCCTCTGGCGTGTGGTACGGGTTGGTGTGCGTGATCGCCTTCCGAGCCGGGGCCAACGCCGACGTCGTGTTGTCGCGTATCGCCGCCAACCAACGCACACTCGGCGTCGTCGCCGCCGTCCTTGTGATCACCGCGGCCGGTATCCTGTGGCAACGGCGAGGGCGGCACCGGCCGTGAGCCAGCCCGCCCAGGACCACTCCGCCCTCCCAGGCCCGATCCCCGGATCGGAGGAGCGCGCGCTACGCCGCGGCTTTCACCTGCAGGCGTTCGAGGACACGCTGTCACTTGAAGACGGTGCATCGCCGAGGACCATCGATGCCTACCGCCGTGATGTGATCCGATGCGCCGTGTTCATGCGCTCGCAGGGGATCGAGACCGCGGCGGCGATCACGCCCGCGGCGCTGCGGGAATTTGTCTACCACCTCAACGATCTCGGACTCGCTGGGACGTCGATCCGCCGTAACATTTCCGCGATCCGGACATGGTTCCGCGTGTTACTCGCGGACGGATTGGTGGCGCAGGATCCCACCGAGCGCCTCGACACGCCCGCCCGGTTTCGCACGCTGCCCATCGTGCTTAGCATCGATGACGTGCTCAAGCTGCTCGCGGCGCCCAGCCTCGACGAGCGGCTTGCCTTCCGGGATCGCGCCATGCTCGAGCTGGCGTACGGCGCCGGCCTGCGCGTCTCGGAATGGATCGGCCTCTCGCTCAAGGATGTACTGCTGGAGGAGGGACTCGTCCGCGTGCTAGGGAAGGGAAGCAAGGAGCGTCTGGTACCGATCGGTCGCACGGCCATCGGTGCCGTAGCGGTCTACCTCCGCGAACTTCGCCCGGTGCTCGAGCGTGGCCACGGGAAAGGCATCCTGTTCCTGAACGGGCAGGGGAAGCCGCTCACGCGGATGGGGGCATGGAAGATCCTCCGCAAGTATGTCACCCTGGCCGGGATCACGGAGCACGTGTCACCGCACACGCTGCGTCACTCGTTCGCGACGCACTTGCTGGAAGGTGGGGCTGATTTGCGTGCGGTGCAGGAAATGCTCGGGCACGCCGATATCGCGACGACGCAGATCTACACGCACGTCGATCGCGAGTATCTTCGAACGGTGCACCGCCAGTTTCACCCGCGCCCCTGACCGCGACGCCCATGCTGCTCGTCATCGATAACTACGACTCGTTCACGTACAACCTGGTGCAGTATTTCGGCGAACTCGGCGAAACACTGGAAGTCCACCGCAACGATGCCCTCACCGTAGACGAGATCGGAGACATGGCGCCGGACGCGATCGTGGTGTCACCGGGACCGTGCTCGCCGCGCGAGGCCGGGATCTCCGTCGAGGTGATCCGCCGGTACGGCGCGACGATTCCGCTGCTCGGGGTCTGCCTCGGGCATCAGGCGATCGGTGAGGCGTACGGGGGGGTCGTCACTCGGGCTGGCCGCGTCATGCATGGCAAGCTGTCGCAGATCCTACACGATGGCACGGGGCTCTTCTCGGGCGTGCCGTCCCCGTTCGGTGTGATGCGATATCACTCGCTCATCGTGGAGCGGGCCTCACTGCCGTCGGAGCTGGAGGTGACCGCCGTGGCGGCGGATGCCCCCGAGGAGATCCATGCCCTCCGGCACCGTACGCACCCCGTGTGGGGGGTGCAATTTCATCCGGAGTCGATTCTCACGGAGCACGGGCGGGAGTTGCTGGTGAACTTTCTTGCCATGTCACGGGCGACTCGCGGCATCGCGGACTAGCGCGGGCGGGCTAGCGCGGAGTGTTCTCCTCGGTGCCAGCGTTCCCCGCCGGTACTGGGACTTCGGCAGTGGCCACCGCCGGTGTCACGACCAGCGACAGGAGGACGCTGCCCAGCAGGAGGGAACCGACGATCGCCAACGACGTCCCGATGCCGATCGGCCAGATCTCCGACAGGAGCATCTTTGCCCCGACGAAGACGAGGACGAGCGCGAGACCGTACTTGAGCAGGTGGAACGTGCCGATAAAGCTGGCGAGCACAAAGTACATGGAGCGCAGCCCCAGAATCGCGAACACGTTCGACGTGTAGACCAGAAAGGGATTCTGCGTGACCCCGAAAATGGCCGGAATCGAATCGACGGCGAATACGACGTCGGTGGTTTCCACCAGAGCCAGCACGACGAACAGCGGCGTGGCTACCAGCCGGACAGTGCGCCCATCGACCGCCTCGCGCACGAAGAAGCGCTGTCCATGGAAGTGCGTCGTGATGGGAAAGACACGGCGGACCAGGCGAATCACCGGGTTGGCCTCAGGCTCGATCTCGCTCTCGCCGCCGAAGGCCATCTTGGCGCCGGTGAACACGAGGAAGGCG
>CANJOX010000310.1 GCA_947475795.1 Gemmatimonadota bacterium | reverse complement strand
AGCAGCTGGTCGGTGGCCACGTTGTCGCTCGTGATCACCATCTCCGTGAGCAGATCCTTGATGGTGGGGGTCTGGCCGAGGTCGTGGTATTGGAGCACACCCGATCCATCGCGCAGATCGGCGCGACGGATTGCCACGCGTTCGGCGAGGTTGAGCTTCCCCTCGTCCACCAACTGAAAGGCGCGCACCAGAATGGTGAGCTTGATCACGCTCGCGCTGCTGAAGGCGTCATCGGCGCGCACCACGGCTTCTTCGCCGGTGGTGAGATGCTTGACGTACACGCCCGTGCGCGCGGGAAAGCGCGCCAGCTCCGTCTCGAGCAACCGCGTGAGCTGGCCGGCCGCCGGTGGCGCGGCTGGCTGCGCCGCTGAATGCGCAAACACGGACAGCGGCGCGAACAGCGGCGCGACGGCGAGGGCCAACGCGGTGATGAGAGAGCGGGCGGCGGGGACGCGCATGAGGAGCGGGTCGATGAGGGCTGCGGTCGGCCTTACCACAACAGCGTGACGTTCACGCATGCAGCAATCTCCGGATCGCGGGTAATAAGCGGAACATCAAGCGCCACCGCGGTAGCCGCGATCAGGCGGTCTCCCCGTTCAGGAATAGCAAACAGGTCATGCGCCGTGCGCACGATCTCGTGGGTGAGCGGCTGCGACAGAATGCACGGATTACTGAACACCCCGTCCATCCAATCGGAGAAAGGAAGGCCCAGATCGATCCTGCCGAGGTGCGCGAGTTCGCCCACCTCGGCCAGTACCAGCGCGGGGACATACACCGCCGCCTCCCGCCGATCGACGCGCTGAAAGTGCAGAAGCGCGTCACGCCCCAGCTTCTTGTGCGTGCGCAGGTTGGCGTACCACAGCAGACTATGCGTGTCCGTCACGGCAATCATGGACGCCATCAGCGCACGTCGAATTTGGCCGTCGTACGTGCGGCATGATCGGCGCGTAACGACGCGATGCTCGCCTCGAGGTCGTCGCCGTTGGCCGCAACGGACACGGAACCGGCGAGAAGAAAGGTCGGGCCCGCGGCCGGCGCGAGCAGGGCACGCACGGTGGCCTCGAGCTGCCGGACGTACTCCTGATAGCGCTCGCTGACCAGCATCCCCCGTCCTGGGAGATCCTTGTGTTCGACGAGGACCACACAGCGTTCGTCGTTGACGACCGATTCCAGCAAGGGGAAGAACTGCTCCCTCGCCCTGGTGGCCTTGACCGTCGACAGATGCTCGGCGTGACTTGCCAGCAAGACGAGGGCGGAAGCTGCGCTGAACTCGGCGGGTGCGCTCACGACAACACTCCTGTACAGGTGTACGTACAAGTGTACAGGAGGCCGCGGATTGCCGCAATGGTATGGAGAACGCCCCCGGCGCGTCACGAGTTGCCCATGCAGTGCAACGACACAAAAAAGCGGCCCGCCTCGCGCGAGACGGGCCGCTCTGCCGATACAACTGTGAACCAGCCAGCGCCGACAATCGGCGACGAGCGCGGTCCAGTGGACGGACTCGATGTCGTCGCGGTTACCCGGCCTGCTGCCAGAGCGCCGCAAACGAGCGCAGGTACGCGTGATACAGGTCGACTTCCCAGTCGGGGGCCGGCACCGTGCCGCGCAGCATGTACTGCACCGCCGCATTGGCCGCCGTGGGCGCGATCTGGATCAGGAAGTCCCGGCCGTCCATCGTAATGCGGTCGCCGTCCTCGTTGAGGAGCGTCGCCGGTAACGCGGCCAGTTCGTCCCGCCGCTGCCGGGCGAGCGCCTCATCGTGCCACACATCGACACCAGCCACGAACTGGTCGCCCACCATGTAACACAGCGCGGAGGTGATCGATACCGCCGTCTCGCCCTGCAGATTCAGACGGGCCTGACGCTGCCAACCGCGCAACGCCGCCGTGATGCTTTCGCGCGAGGACGCCGACTGGATCAGGCAATGCAGCAGGTTCTGCAGCGCGTGCGACGACGCGGTATAGCACGCCTGGCGCACCCCCGCCTTCACCAGCGTGTACAGCTTGTCCTCCGTGGCTTCAGACTTCGCCAGGTAGCCCTGAATGTCGTACTGGTCGATCACCGACCGCTCCGGCGCGACACCAGGTTGTCCCGTGCGAACGTACAGCTGCATGCGGCGGTTCTTCATCACGTCGCGGATATGCGCGCACAGTTCGAGCCCGGCGTGATCGGTTTCCATGACCACATCGATCAGCGCCACCGACGCCAGACTGATGTCGGCGCGGCCGAGCGTGAGGCTGTTCAGCAGCTCGATCCCTTCGGCCTTGCTGGCCGCCGAGTGCAGCCGGACTGGCAGGCCGTAGACGCGGAATTTGCGCATCGCCAGGCGCGAGATCTCGTGAACGTCGGGTTCGTCGTCCACGAGGACAACATGGAACTCGGTCAGATGCACAGACGGGATTTCCTGACTGGAAGAGAGAAGAGGCGGAACGCCCGGGGTGGCGTGTCGCCGGATGGTGCGCGGCGCCCTACTCCGGCGTAATGACCGGCATGTACACGGTGACCGTGGTCCCTTCACCAACGGTGGATTCGATCGCGACCGATCCCTGCAAATGCACAGTGACGAGATTGTATACGATCGCCATGCCAAGGCCGCTGCCACCCTTGCCGCGGCCCGTGGTGAAGAACGGCTCGAAGACACGCGGCAGATGCTCGGGGGCAATGCCGCGGCCGAAGTCACGCACCGCGATGCGGTACATCGCCGACGCGCCGGTGCCCTCGAGGGCGAGCGTGATCTCCACGGTGCCGCCCACACCCTCGGCGTAGGCATACCGCTGGACATTGCTCATCAGATTTTGCAGCACCTGCGTGAGCGAGCCCGGGTACCCCAGCCACTCCCCGCGGGCGTCCGGCAACGTGTTGGCGATCACCACGTCCACGCGCGATGCGCGGGACGTCACCCGGAACAGGTGCGCGATCTCGGCCACCACGTCGGCCAGATCCACCTGTTCCTTGCTGTCGGTGATCTGATCGACCGAGACCTTCTTGAAATCCTGCACCAGCTTGTGCGCGCGGGTCACGTTGCGCGCGATCAGCGCGCTGGCATCCGTGAGGTCGTCGAGCGCCTCCTGCCCATCCGGCGTCTCACCGAGCGCCACCATCGCCGGCGACGTCAGCGCGCGTGCCACGAGACTGGCGGCCGTATTGACGATCCCCAGCGGCGTGTTGATCTCATGCGCCACACCGGCCACCATCTGCGCCACCGAGCGATGCCGGGCGACCTCGGATTCCACGCGCACCAGCCGCTCGTTGTCCTTGCGCAGGCGGTCGATGGTGAGATGCGTGCGTACGCGCGCCAGCAGTTCGTGCGCGTGAAACGGCTTCGCCACGTAATCCACGGCCCCGAGCTCGAACCCGCGCACGATGTCGCCGGTGTCGGTTTTCGCCGTGAGGAAGATGATCGGGATATCGCGCCACGCCGGCACCGCCTTGATGCGCTCGCAGGTCTCGAACCCGTCCATTTCCGGCATCATCACGTCCAACAGGATCAGGTCGGGACGGACCTTCCCAAGAACTTCCAAGGCCTGCCGTCCGTTGGTGGCGACGTGCAGCAGGTACCCGTCTTCGCGCAACACCGCCGTTAATGCCTGAATGTTGGCAGGGGCGTCTTCGACAATCAGGATCCGGCTGTCGGCGTGCGCGTGGCTCATAGCGCGTAGCTCATATAGTATCCTCTCCTAACGGGAACGGCCTGGCAACGGCTACGGAGCATACCCATGGTCACAAAACAGCGACTGCGACCGCGAGGGGCGCCGCCGGTGCATCCGTTCATTGTGATACGCCTTAGGGATACACGTGATCGCCCGGATGACCCGACATGAGCTTGCACATCGCGAGAACGCCCGTGGAATCCATCATTCCAGAGTCGCAGGGAGAACCTGGGTCTTTCCCCCCGACCACGGTATCGAGATCGTCCATGCTGAGCGCGTCGCCGCTGGGCACATCGGGCTTTCTCGACGACTGTTCATCGGTGTTACGATCCACGAGTGACTCCGCGTTTGGGCAATGCATATGAGGACGGACCGTGCACAGCGGACCATCGTCGGACACGCTCATGCTGTCAACCGAGTGGCGAGTGGCGGGAATCCACGGCACCGATCCACGCGACCACCAGCCCACCAAACGACAACGGCGCCCACGAGAGGCGCCGCTGATCATCCGTTGACAGTTGCGTAGGAACTGCTTTCAAGAAGAGCCACAGATCGGGATTGAACCGATGACCGCCCGATTACGAATCGGGTGCTCTACCACTGAGCTACTGTGGCGGTCGATCTCACGGTGAGGTGCCGTGTCCTGCTATCCAGCGGTAAACAGTGCCCTCGCGCGGACTCGAACCGCGACGCCGTTAAGCACTACCACCTCAAAGTAGCGTGTCTACCAATTCCACCACGAGGGCGTACAACACCTGCAGCACTGCATCTGTGTT
>CANJOX010000309.1 GCA_947475795.1 Gemmatimonadota bacterium | reverse complement strand
GACGGTCGCGGCTCTACCGTCGCGGCTCTACGGGCACGGCTATACGGGCACGGCTATACTGGGTAGCAGTGGCCGCACGGCGATCGTGTGCGTCGCCCCGGTCACCGCCTCCCTCCCGACGACATGCAGATTGCCACCCATCGCACCGACGCGACGCTGACGCTCGCGTTGTCCGGCCGTCTCGACGGCATCACCGCTGCGGTGTTCACCGAGGCGCTCGAGCGGGCGATGCAGGAGGAGGGGGTGCAGGTGCTCGTGCTCGACCTCGACGCCTGCGCGTATGTGTCCAGTGCCGGACTGCGGGAGGTGTTGCGGGCGCAGAAGCTGCTGGCTGCGCGGCAGAAGCGCATGGAGGTCACGAACGTGAGCCGTGACGTGCAGCACGTGTTCGAGCTCACGGGGCTCGCGAGCCTGCTGCACATCCGCCCCAAGGTGCGCGAGATCAGCATCGACGGCCTCGATCTCATGTCGGCCGGTGTGTGCGGTGAGTGCTACCGGCTTGATGACGAGACGATCGTGAAGCTGTATCACGAGGGCGTCGCCTCGGAGATCGCCGCGCAGGAGAAGGCGTTCGCGAAGGCCGCGTTCGTGCTGGGGGTGCCGACGGCCATTTCGTACGATGTCGTCTCGTGCGGCACGCGCACGGGGATCGTGTACGAGATGCTCGATGCGCAGCTGTTCAGCGCCGTGATCCGCCACGAGCCCGAGCACCTCGACCGCCATGCGGCGACGCTGGCCCGGGTGGCGCAAACCATCCACGTGACGCCGGCGGATCCGGCGGTGTTCCCCGACCTCAAGGCGCGCTTCCGGGGCTACATCGACCAGATGGATTTCTTTCTGCCGCCCGCGGATATCGCGTTGCTGCACGAGCAGCTCTCGAGCATGCCGGAGGCGGACACGTGCGTGCACTTCGATATCCATTCGAGCAACATCATGATCCGCGACGGCGAGCCGGTCATCATCGACATGGGCGACTTCTCGCGCGGCAGCTACCTGTTCGATGTCGGTCTGCTGTGCACCATTTATGGGGTGCCTGAGCTGGGGATCAGCGAGCTGGCCACGAAGATCCCCACCGCCATGGGGCTGGAGCTGTGGGACCGCTTCGTGGTGCACTACTTCGCGGACAAGACGCCGGAGGAGCATGCATATTTCGTGCAGCACCGCGATTTCCTGGCGTCACTGCGGCTGATCTACACGATCACGTTCCTGCCCACGATGCGGGAGGCGTGTGTGCAGATGATCCGCGACACGCTGATGCCGCGCATCCGCGCGGCGGCGCCTACTGCGCTTTCCTGATCGCCGCGTCGAGGTTCTGCGTGCCGCCGACCCCGGTGTATACCACCATTCCCGCGCGATTCACGACGACGACGTAGCTGGTGGCCGGCACGTCGTACGCGCCGCTCACGGTCCCCGTCCGGTCGTAGAGGAGCTCGCCGCCGAGCTTGTTGGCCTTCTGCCACGCCTTCACGCGTTCGACGGACTGGTTCACCGACACGGCGACCGTCACGAACTTCACCTGCGCGCCGTGTTTGGCCATGGCGGCGCGCATGGCGGGTTCGAGCTGTTTGCAGTTGCCGCACCAGGTGGCCCAGAACTCCATGACGACCGGCGATTTGCCGAGGTAGGCGGAGAGGTCGACCGTCTTGCCGTCGAGCGTTTCGAGGGGGCCGCCTGGTGCCCGGTCGCCGACGGGGATGCCGAGGTCCTGGGCGAGGGCGGGCGCGGCGGAGAGCGCGAGGCCGACGAGGGCGGTGCGGAGGGCGCGGAGCATGTGGGTGTCGAGTTGTGAGTAAAAGTTGGGAGTTGAGCGTTTGGGTGACTCGTGACTCGTCACTTTCACTCGGCGCTCACAACGCACGGTGTGTCGGCTAGAAAAACACCTGCCCCATCTTCACCAGATAGTACTCCGCCATGCCGAGCATGACGAAGGCGAAGACCTTTTTCACTGTGAGCATCCAGGCGCCGGCGCGCGGGAGGCGGGCGAGTGAGCCCGCCGAGAGGCCGACGACGACCAACAGCGTGCACATGCCCAGCGAGAAGGTGAAGAGGTAGAGAAAGCCAAGCAGGGCGGAGCCGGTGGTGGAGACCCAGGTGAGGACGGCGGCCATGACCGGGGCGGAGCAGGGGGCGGCGACGAGTCCGGAGGCGGCGCCCATGACGAAGGCGCCGGCCACGCGTCCGCCGGTGCCGGCGTTGGCGGCGCGCTGCATGAGGGCGGCGGGGACGCGCACGGGGAGCACGTCGAGCATGGCGAGCGCGGCCACGAGGAGCAGGTTGGCCATCGTGAAGTACGCCCACGGGTTGGCGGACACCGTGCCGAACATGGTGCCGGTGAGCCCGGCGAGCAGGCCCAGTCCGGCGTACACGGAGGCGAGGCCAAACACGTACGTGAGTGAAAGGCCGAGCGGACGCCATTTTGACGCGATGGTGGCGCCGGACTGCTCTGATGATGACTGCCCGCCAACGATCGCCGCCGTGATCGGGATCATCGGGTACACGCACGGCGTGAGCGACGTCAGCACCCCGGCCGCGAAGAGCAGCGGGAGCGCGGCGGCGGGGCTGCCGGAGAGTTGCGCGGTGACGTCGGCGATCTGGAGAAGAAGGAGGGCAGGCATGTAGGGGAAGATACGGTCGAAGGGCAGGGTGCGTTCCCTCTCCGCGCGAAAGTGGGGGGCGGCGCGAATGTCCTGCGCGGCCCACAGCCCACGGCCGTCGGCAACCCGCGGCTACTGCGGAGCGACCGGCAGGATCGACAGCGCCTGTAACGCGCAGCGGGTGACGGAGAGCCGCTGCGCATTGAAACTGGCCGTCGGCGCGGCCGTTTCGAGGACGGTCGCGAACACGTGCACCGCTGCGCCGTGTTCCACCCACCCTACCCACCATCCCACCGTCTCCGATCCCGGGGGCGTGGCGAGTCCCGTCTTTGCCCGGATGGTGTAGGCGGCCGTCGCCTCGTTCAGCATCATCGCCCGCACCATCGCCATGCTGCGCCGTGAGACCGGGAGGTCGTCGTGCAGCAGCCGCGTGAGCAGCGCCACCTGCTCGCGGGGGGAGATGCGCAGCGCGCCGGTGAGCCAGAACTGATCAATGCCGCCACTGATATCGCGGTTGCCGTACCCGATGGTATCGAGCGCGTGCTGCATCCGCGCCGGGCCGATGCGCCGCACCAGCGACTGGAAGTGCGGCACCGCAGAGAGCCGGAACGCCGTCTGGAGGTCCAGATCGCGGTTGATCTCCGGGCGGTCGCGGGTGACGCTGTCCCACGGAATGACCGTCTGCGCCTCGGCGATCACCCCCGTTTCGAGCGCGACGAGGGCGCTGATGATCTTGAAGGTGGAGGCCGGGATCAGCGGCCGATCCACCCGTTCCGCGTAGCCGGCCACGAGGGCTCCGGTGCGGGCGTCGGCGATCAGGGTTGCTCCGGCCACCCCCGTCCCCGTGGCGTCGACGCAGGCACGGGCGGCGGGCGACTCCGTCACCGGTGCGCGCGGCACTGGCGGCGGCGAGGCATTGCCCGCCGACTGAGCCCGCAGCGGGGACGCCCCCGTGACCCCGAGCAGCAGGGCCACGGCGGCTGGCAGCGCTCGCCTCAGCGGGTGGCGTGCGGCGCGACGGGCGGCCGCCAACGGGGTGCAGCGCGGCATGGCGGAGCGGGTCAGGGTGGCGGAAAGGTGCCCGGACGGCGTGCGGACAGCATACTGTGGCAGTCCTGCGTTGTCGACACACATCCCCGCCTTCTCCGTCCCCTCCCGTCGCTCCGGATCCCATGCGCCTGACCCGTCGGCTTCTGCTCCCCGTTCTGCTGTCCATCGCCACCACGGCCACGTCCCCGTTCACTGCGGTGCTGGGAGCGCAGGGCACGATCCGTCCCGATGTCGATCCCCGGATCGCGCAGCTGGTGGCCGCCGTGTCGCAAGCGCGACTGCAGGCCACGGCCACCACGCTGGCTGGTTTCGGCACGCGTTCGACGCTGTCGGATACCGTGTCCACCACGCGCGGCATCGGGGCGGCGCGCCGCTGGATCCACGGCGAATTCACGCGCATGAGCTCCAAGCTGCAGGTGTCGTACGACCGCCACCCGCTGGCGCAGCAGGGGCGCATTACGCGCGACGTGGAGCTGGTGAACGTGGTGGCGGTACTGCCGGGCAAGAGCGCGCGCCGCGTGTACATCACCGGGCACTACGACACCGTGAACTCACGGCGTCCGGCGGGTGCCGATGCCACGGCGACGGCCGCCGGCGCCGCCCCCAGCCAGCCGCTGGTGCGCCCCACGATCGACAACAACGCCGATGCGCCGGGCGCCAACGACGATGGCAGCGGCACGGCGCTCACGATGGAGCTGGCGCGGGTATTCGCCGAGAGCGGCATCACGTTCGACGCGACGCTGGTGTTCGTGACGTGGGCCGGTGAGGAGCAGGGGCTGATCGG
>CANJOX010000308.1 GCA_947475795.1 Gemmatimonadota bacterium | reverse complement strand
TGCGAGGCCTCGGGGGCCATCATGTAGATGCCCGACATGCGCGCCGTGAGATACACACCCGCCGTGACCATCGTGGCGGCGTGGATCAGCGCCGACACCGGCGTGGGGCCGGCCATCGCGTCGGGGAGCCACACGTACAGCGGAATCTGCGCCGACTTGCCGGTGGCACCCACGAACAGCAGCAGTCCAACCAGACTGGCCGGCACCAGCAGCGCGGCACCGGTGCCGCTCACGAACGCGCTGTTGATGGTGTCCATGTCCAGCGTGCCGAAGGCGCGGTACAACAGGAACATGCCCAGCAGGAAGCCGGCGTCACCGATGCGGTTGGTGATGAACGCCTTCCGCCCCGCCTTGGCATTGGTGAGATCGTCGAACCAGAAGCCGATCAGCAGGTACGAGGCCAGGCCCACGCCCTCCCAGCCCACGAACAGCACGAGCATCGAGCGGCCGAGCACCAGCAGCAGCATGAAAAACAGGAAGAGATTCAGGTACGCGAAGAAGCGCCCGAAGCTCTTGTCGCCGTGCATGTAGCCGGTGGAATAGATGTGGATCACCGATCCGACACCCGTGACCACCAGCGTCATGATCGCGCTGAGGCGGTCGAAGTAGAACGCGATCTCGAACGACGACGTCCCGATGAGCGCCCAGCGATAGAGCGGCTCGACGATCGGGGCGAAGCCACCGGCCTGCAGATCGAGGAATGCTTTGATGGTGAGCGCGAAGGCGGCCAGCGGAAAGGCCGAGCCGATGATCCCGGCCGCGCGCTCGTTGGCGCGATGACATCCAAGGGCGGTGGCGAAGAAGCCGTTGAACAGAAAGCCGACCAGCGGCAGCAGGGCGATGAGCGCCAGCGGATGGGGCATGCGGCTCAACCCTTGAGATCAGTGTAGCGATCGATGTCCATCGAGCGCGTGAAGCGCACGAGCAGCAGGACGATCGGGATGGCCAGGGCGATTTCCGCCGTGGCGACGACGAACACCAGGAACACCAGCACCGCGCCCGCGGCGTCGCCGCGCTGCTGCGAGAAGGTGACGAGGCTGAGGTTCACGCCGTTGAGCATGAGTTCCATGCACATCAGCATCACCAGCGCGTTGCGGCGCACGATCACGCCCAGCAGCCCGAGCGAAAAGAGCGCGCCCGACAGCCAGAGCAGCAGGGTGACTCTATCCATGGGCTCTCCGGCTCACCTTGATCACGGCAAGGGCGGCCACGATGGCGGCCACCAGAAACACCGAGGTGAGCTCGAACTCCAGCCAGTACTGTGTGAGGAAGGCCGACGAGAATTGCGTGAGGCTGAAAGCCGGTGCGGGCTCCGGCGTGAGCAGGCCGGGGCTGCTGCGGTACACCCCGATCCCCAGCGCGCCTACGAGCAGGGCGAAGCTGACCACGCCAGGTACGAGCCAGCGCGAATACCGCCGGCTGTCCGGTGCCTCGCGCACCTCGAGCAGCATGATGACGTACACCATGAACACCATCACCGCGCCAACGTAGATCAGGATCTGGAAGGCGGCGATGAAGTGCACGCCCTGCAGGCCGTAGATGCCGCCGAGCATGATCATGGTGGTGATCAGCGCGAGCGCCACGCGCATGGGCTCGCGCAGCACGAGCATGAGAACGGCCGCCACGAGCGCTACGGCGCCCAGGCCGGCCAGGATCAGTGTGTCGATGACTCGCGTCCTCGCAGAATGCTGTCGCTGACCTTCAGCGCGACCGGCTTCGGTGGATACGGCTTGAGCACGTCCTGCTTTGGATTCCAGGTCAACATCTCGTCCATCGTGAGCCACATGTTGTAGCGGTCGCCCGACACGAGGTCAGGCACATCGGTCTCCATGCGGATGGCGTCCTCGGGGCACGCCTCGACGCACAGCCCGCAGAACACGCACCGCGAATAGTCGATCTCGAACCGCACCGGGGACTTGGGGTGCGCCGGATCGTTGATGTCGAAGGCCGACTCGATTTCGATCACCTTCGCCGGGCACACGGTCGCGCACATGTTGCACGCGATGCACTGCGGCGATCCGTCGGGACGCTGCGTCAGGATATGCTTGCCGCGATTGGCCGGCGCAAAATCCGCCCGCTTCTCTTCGGGATAGTACGTGGTGATCGCGCCGCGCCGCCCGGTGATCCACTTGCCCATGTTGCGCAGGAAGATCCCGGTGGTGATCGAGAGCCCGCGCAGGATCTCGGGGAGATACGCCTTCTCCCACCACGTCATGGTGGGCTCGTTCCAGTATTGCTTGCGCGCGTACTTCACCGTCTTCACGGGCGTCTTCGTGGTGGGAGCGGTCATACCATCCCTCCGCGGATCCACATCACGACGGCCGTGACCACGAGATTCGCCAGCGACAGCGGCAGCAGCATTTTCCACGCGAACCCGAGCATCTGGTCGTACCGGAAGCGGGGCAGGGACCAGCGGATCTGGATCTGGATCACGCACATCAGGAACACCTTGGCCAGAAACCCGACCATCTGCAGCGGCACCACGAGTCCGTGGCTCAACGCCACCGCATGGCCGCCGGGAAACAGGAAGCCGGCGTCGCTCATGAAGGGCAGGTTGTAGCCCCCCAGGAACAGCGTCGTGAACAGCGCGCCCACGATGGCGATCTGGATGAACTCGGCGAACATGAAGAGACCCATCTTCATGCCGCTGTATTCCGTGTAGTAGCCGGCCACGAGCTCCGACTCGGCCTCGGGCAGGTCGAACGGGATGCGCTTGTTCTCGGCGATCGCCGCCGTGAGGAACAGGAATGCCGCGACGGGCTGCATGAACACGCCCCACGCCGGCAGCACACCCAGCAGCACGCCCGACTGCTGCCGGACGATCGCCCCCAGATCGACGGTGCCGTAGATCAGCATGAGCCCCATGATGGTGAGGCCCATGACCAGTTCGTACGAAATCATCTGCGAGCCGGCCCGCAGCCCGCCCAGCAGCGAGAACTTGTTCTCGCTGCTCCAGCCGGCCAGCATCGCTCCGATGATCGTCAGGCCGCTGAACGCGAAGACGATCAGCAGCCCCGCGTCGAGCTGCGCGATCTGCAGCGGATACGTGCGTCCCCCGAACCACTCGGCCAGCGACGGAAAAAGCCGCGCCGGGTCGAGCGTGCCACCGAAGGGAATCACCGCGAACACCAGCAGCACCGGCGCGAACACCACGAACGGCGCGAGGAAGTAGCCCACGGCGTCGTGCGTCTTCGGTTTGAAGTTCTCCTTGAAGAGCATCTTCAGGCCGTCGGCCATGCCGTGGAACAGCCCGAGCCACACGAGCTTGATGTTGGTGAACGGGATCTTGATGTAGGCGCGGTTGGCGCCGATGCGGTCGGACATCACCGCCGCCTGCTTGCGCTCCACCCACGTGAGCAGCCCGCCGAAGCTGAGCAGCACGACGAGCGCATACGTGATGAACACCAGCGCCATGACCAGATCGGGCACGAACACGTTCATGCGCCCAGCTCGGCGAACAGGGCGGCGGCGTGCGCGATGCCGGGCTTCACCGGGAAACAGGCCGCGAAGGCCGTGACGACTCCCGCGACGTTGGTGTAGTGCCCGTCACGCTCGGTTTGGATGCTGATAGGGATGAACACGTCCGCCTGCGCGTTGTGTGCGTGCGCGAACCCGTCGAGACGGATCACGGTGGCCCCCGCCGGGATGTGCGCCTGATCGAACCCTTCGCCCCACACCAGCACGAGGTCCGTGTCGGGCGGCAGCGCCTCACTCACCTGCGCCGGCAGCGCCGGATACAACGCCAGCGCCGCCTTGCGGTTGGGATTCTTGTCCGGCTTGATCAGCAGATGGTCCTCGAGCACCTCGCCCGGGAGTGGCTGGTGATCGGCCTTCACGAAGCCCGGCACGCGCGTCCCGAACGCGGCGTGGAACGCCGCCAGCTCCTCATTGGATCCCCAGCTCGACACGATCGCCACGGGACGCGCGGCGGCGGCGATGAGCTGCGCCGCCAGCCGGACGGCCGTGGCCAGCTCCACCGGCGCCCCGCGCTGCATGGCCTGCTCTGCGCGCGGCCGCTCGAACAACTGCGCCAGGTCACGCGCCTTGTTGCACACCCACAGGCCGTTCACCGCGGGATTCTCGCGCGGCGTGATCCGGTCGATGGCCGTATTGAGCCGCGGATCGAGGGCGTTGAGCTTCCACTCGTGCCGGCGGTGCCACACGTCGATGCTGCAGCCCCGCTCGCACCCCGGGCACACCGAGGGCGTCTGTTCCAGGTACCACACACGCGCATGATCGAGCAGCGCGGTGCTGAGCAGCGCCCCCACGGGGCACAGGTCAATCACGTTGTCCGAGTACACGTCGAGGTTGAAGTCGGCGTCCTCGGCGGGACGGATCAGCGCGTGGTCGCCGCGGTTCACCGCCCCGAGGGCCTTCGAGCCCGACACTTCGTTCGTGAAGCGAACGCAGAGCGTGCACATAATGCACCGCTCGTTGTCCAGCATGATCCGGTCG
>CANJOX010000307.1 GCA_947475795.1 Gemmatimonadota bacterium | reverse complement strand
TGGCCACCGAAGTCGTCGTGCGCCTCGTGCCGCTCCCCGACACGGTGCACACGATGCTCGCCGACTTCCCGAGCGTCGATGCCGCCGCGCGCGCCGTCTCGCGCATCGTCGCCACGGGAATCGTGCCGGCCGCCATCGAGATGATGGACAACGCCACGATCCGTGCCGTCGAGGCGTCCATCTACGCCGCCGGGTATCCCATCGATGCCGCCGCCGTTTTGCTGTGCGAGGTGGACGGCATCGCCGCCGGGCTCGATGAAGACGTCGCGATCATCCGCGACTGCTGTCTGGAGAGCGGGGCGCGCGATGTGCGCGTCGCCACCGCCGACGCCGACCGCGTGCGGCTCTGGCAAGGGCGCAAGAAAGCGTTCGGCGCCATGGGCCGCATCGCGCCGTCACTCGTAGTGCAAGACGCCGTCGTGCCGCGCACAAAACTGCCCGAGGTGCTCGCCACGATTCACGAGATCGCCACGCGGCTTGACGTGCAGGTGTGCAACGTGTTTCACGCCGGTGACGGCAACTTGCACCCGAACATCCCGTACGACGCCAACGATCCGGACGCCTCGGCGCGCGTGCACGCCGCCATGTCGGAAATCATGCTGGCCTGCATCGCCGTCGGTGGGACGATCACCGGCGAGCACGGCGTCGGGTTGGACAAGCTGCCGTACATGGACAGCCTGTTCAGTGCCGACACGCTATCCGCGATGTGCCGCGTCCGCGACGTGTTCGACCCCGAGCGCCGCGCGAACCCGGGCAAGGTGGTACCGGTGCATGCCTGCAAAGAATGGCACGGCACCACCGCGTCACCACGCGCGCGCCGGACGGCGTCGTGAGCACCCGAGTGCGGACATGACAGTGCACACCACGCATGACATCGCCGCGATGGTGCGCGACGCGGTGCACGACGGTGCGACCGTGCGCGCCGTGGGATCGGGCACGTGGCTGTCGGGTGGCCCCGTCGCCGCTGACGCGACGGCCCGTGTGGTGCACCCGCCCGGTGGTGTGATCGCGTACACCCCCGGCGATCTCGTCATCACCGTGCACGCCGGCACCACCATGCAGGAGCTGGCCGACATCACCGGCACGGAAGGACAGATGCTGGCGCTCGCACCGTACGGGTCGCCGCAATCCACGATCGGTGCCGCGGTCGCCACTGCATCGGCTGCACCGCTGGCGTACGACGACCTCACGGTGCGCGACCTCGTACTGGGTCTGACCGTGGTGACCGGCACCGGCGACGTCGTGCGTCCGGGCGGTACGGTGGTGAAGAACGTGGCCGGTTTCGATCTCGTGCGGCTGCACACCGGCGCCTTCGGCACGCTTGGCATCATCACCGCGGTGAGCCTGCGCCTGCACGCCACGCCACACATGGACCATGTGGTGACCGGGACACTCGACGACGCCCCCGACCAGTGGGTGCCGCGTCTGATCGCGAATCGCGCACCATTGCCGATGTTGGTGCGCCTCGCCCCCGACGGGCCGCCACAGCTGTTTGCGCGCTGCACCGGCAACACGGCGCGCGCCTCGGCGCTGCGCGGCCTCGTGCAGGCGGCGGGGGCGCGCGATGCATTCACGCTGGGCCCGTCGGACACCAGCGCCTCGGGCACGCACGAGACGCCCGCGGCCATGTTGCGGCACGTGGCGCCCGACGCCCTCGTGCTGCGTGCGCGAACGCAGCCGGCTCACGGCGCCGCGCTCATTGCGCAGGCGCGTCACCATTTCCCCGAGGCCACCGTGCTCTTTCACCCGTCACGTGGCACGGTGCGGATCACGGTCCCGGCGCCGAGTTCGCACGGCGACATCGGGGCTGATGCCGATGCACGCGTGGCGGCATTCATCGCCGGGGCCACCACCGCGGCGGGCGCCGCCGTGTCGGTGGTGGTTGAACAGGGCGCCGCACCGTGCCGCGACGCGCACCCGCTCGATGCGGCGATCAAACGGTCGCTCGACCCACACAGCGTACTGCCGCGTCGTCGGGCAGTCCCCCTCGAGTCGTTCCGCCCATGACCGACACCACACACCACCGCGAGACCACCGACAGCGCGCGTCGGCAGGCGCTCACCGCGCCCCGCGGCCGTGCGTGCGCGCTGCCGGACACGCCGCTCGCGCTCGCGAGCGCGGGGCTCGATGCGTGCGTGCATTGCGGCTTCTGCCTGCAGGCGTGTCCCACCTACGTCAATCTGGAAGACGAGAACGATTCGCCGCGCGGCCGGCTCGTGCTCATGCGCCGGCTGCTCGAAGGGGACATCCCGCTGGACGATCCCACCACCGGTCAGCACATGGATCGGTGCCTGGGCTGCCGCGCCTGCGAAACCGCCTGCCCGTCCGGAGTGCCGTACGGTGACCTGCTCGAAGCCACGCGCGCCACGATGGCGCCGGTGCGTGGCATTCCGATCGTGGCGCGCATGGTGCTGGCGGTCTTCCGAAATCCCGTGCTGTTGCGCCTCGCGCTGGTGAGTGCCCGCGCGTTCCGCGCGACACGGCTGCCGCATCTGCTCGCGCGGGTGCTGCCGTCGCGGCTGGCATTCCCGATGGCGATGCTAGCCTCCACCACACCCGCGCGCCTGCGCACGCCGGACGACACCGCGCGTACCGCGGCGCCGGCGGCCAGTACGCCAGTCGCCCCCACGACGCCGCCTACCAACGCACCGCCGGTGCGTGCCACCTGCCTGACGGGGTGCGTGATGTCGGGGCTGTTCGCGCACGTCAACGCGGCCACCACGCGGGTGCTCACGCACAACGGCTTCGCAGTGCACGATACGCCGCGTCAGGGGTGCTGCGGAGCGTTGCATGCGCACGCGGGTGACCTCGACAGTGCCCGCGCCCTCGCGCGCATCAACATCGCCGCCTTCGAGCGGTCGGGCAGCGATGTGATCGCCGTGAACTCCGCCGGGTGTGGCGCGATGCTCAAGCAGTACGGGCACCTGCTGCACGACGATCCCGCGTGGGCGGCGCGCGCGGCCCGCATCAGCGCCGCGACGCGCGATGTGTCGGAGCTGCTCGCCGGTGCGGGCCCGGTGCCGGGCACGATCCCCGTCGCCCTCCGCGTCACGCATGATCCCCCGTGTCACCAGATGCATGCGCAGCGCGTGGTGGCCCCACCGCTGGCCGTGCTCCGTGCCGTCCCCGGCCTGGTGCTCGTGCCGCTCGAGGATGCCGACCAGTGCTGCGGATCGGCAGGGATCTACAACCTCGTGGAGCCTGACACGTCAGACGCCGTCCTCGCGCCGAAGCTGGCGCGTATCGCCGACAGCGGGGCCGCGTGGGTGGCCACCGGCAACCCGGGGTGCATGATGCAGATCGGTGCCGGACTGCTGCGCAGCGGCTCGGGCGCGCGCGTGGTGCATCCGGTCGAGCTGCTCGACGCGAGCTACCCGTCGGGCCGCTGATCGTGCGCCTGGCCGTCCGAGCGTGCGGGGGACATCGGTGATCCGGGTGGCCATTCTGGCGTTCGACGGCGTCGTGGCCGACACGTTTCCGCTGCGGGCGTATGCTCTGGCCGAGGCGATCGCGGCCGAATGCGTGCCGGTCACGGCGGCGGACGTGCTCCCGTATCTGCCGGGGCGATCGCTACGCGAGGCCGCCATCGAGGCGATGCAGCGCGTGCCGGTGCTGCAGCAGCCGCGCTTCCGTGACGACGTGACGCTGCACGATCTCGTGGCGTTGCGTGCGCAGCGCAGCTGGAGCGCCGCCGCGGCGCAGGGGGTGCCGTTACAGCCGGGGGTGATGGCGGCCGTGCCGCTGCAACTCGCGCGCGGTCGGCGTCTGGTGCTACGCAGCGATTCGCAGCGCCGTGAGGTCGAGCTAATTCTCCAACTGGCCGGACTCGAGGACAGTGTGTTGTTCGTGCGCTGCGCCGACGATGCGCCGCGCGTGATGGGGGCCACGTCGCTGGAGGCCAGTCATCGCGCCATCGCCGCCCGACTGGACGCGCAGCGCATCGGGCGCGACGAGCGCGTAGCGGTGGAGTACGATGCGCACACCGCGGCACAGGCCGCGCCATTCGTGCACGCCAGCAGCGCCATCCTGCAGGAGGCATGGCTCACCAGCTGATCCCCGGGGTACCGGGTGGCGCGCGGCTTGTCCCCGCGTCATAGCTTGCGCTCCACGATCGACTGTCACGGACTCTTGTGAGGTATGCCGTTGTCCCTGCCCGACGCTTCATCGCCCGACATCGCCGCTGCGCCCTCCGACGCGGCGCCGGCGCTGATGGTGCCGGTACCGCTCACCGCCGACGAGCTCACCGCCTACCACGCCCTGCAGCACGGGGCCGTGTGGGGCGCGTCACCCGACGTGTGGAGCACCTTCCGCGGGCCCAAGGCGGCGGAGGCACTGAACGGTCTGGTCACCAACGACGTGACGCTTCTCGAGCCAGGCCATGGCCATCAGGCGGCCGCGCTGACGCCGAAGGGCAAGGTGCTGTGCGACATGCTGATCCTGCGCACCGACGCCGAGACGTTCCTGCTGGCCATGCGCCCCACATGCGCCGC
>CANJOX010000306.1 GCA_947475795.1 Gemmatimonadota bacterium | reverse complement strand
TTGCTGGAACCGAGAATGCTGAGCAGGCGGGCCACGGAGTCGGCGGCCACACCGGCCGTTTCAAAGCCCAGCGCGCTTTCACTGAGGAGTGTCTGCAGGTCCTGCAGACGGCGGTCGAACTGGAACGACGAGTTGAAGAAGGCGCGATCGGCCTTGATCGGTCCCGACGCCGACCCGCCCAGCGACAGGTTGGTGTACTGCTGCCCCGTGGCGAGACCGGTCTGGTCGAGCCACTGCATCTGCGGCGTAATGAGGTTGGTGCTGAGGCTGCGCCGGATGAAGTTGGAGCCCGAGCGCGTGCGCACCTGCAACTGTCCGCCGGAGAAGCCGCCGCGCGACACGTCATACGGGGACGTGGAGAGCGACGTCATCACGTTGGCATCACGCGGCAACGACGCGTCCCCGAAGTTGAGGCCGTTGAGCTGCGTGTTGTTCTGGTCGCCACCGAGGCCGAACACCGAGAAGGCATCCGAGGCGCCGTCGGCGCCCAGCAGCAACTGCACCCCGGGGATGGCCGACGCCATCGCCGCGAGATCGCCCATCTGCTCAGCGCTCAGGAAGCCGGCCGCCGCGTCGTCGAGCGCCTTCTCGGTGCCGCTGACATCGGACACCGTGTCGGCGCGCGAAGCAGCCACCCGCTCCGTGACCTGCACGGCGTCGAGCGTGATGGCCGCCGGGGTCATGCGGGCGTCAGCTATCAGGATTTCCTGATCGGCCGTGCGCTTCACCTGATATCGACGCGGTCCAAGGCCGACGGCCGAGAAGGTCACCCAGTAGTCGCCTTCCCCGCCGGGGAAGGAGATCGTGTAGCGCCCGTTCTTGTCGGTGCGGGCCGTGCGACTCACGTTGCCGCTGAGCGTGGTCGCGGTGACGAGCACGTTGGGAATGGCCTGCGCGTCGGTACCGAGCACGCGGCCACGGATGATATCGACGGCTTGGGCGGCCAACTGCAGGCTGCACACGAGCAACAGCCCCACGGCGCCGAGGAGCCGTTTGAGAAAGACGGAAGAGTAGGTCACGACAATTGGACGAAGGGACCGCGTCCGCGTTAAGAAGACATCTCGCGGCGCGCCGACGGCGCCACCGGCGACGTCGTCCTGCATGAGGCATTTACACGGGGCGTCCGGATTTCGTTGATGCGAGACCGTCCGCACGACCAGGCGACCAACGCGCGCCGGTCGGATTTGGTGCCGTCTGGCGCCGGGGGGCGAGCGGGATGACGCCCCACTGACGGTCCCGCTTCATATGTTTGGGTATGGAGATTCTTCGCGATCCGCTCTGGAACAACATCCGCCTCGACCCGCTGGCGCTGGCGCTGCTCGAGACCCCCGTCGTGCAGCGCCTGCGCTACGTGCGTCAGCTGGGACTCGCCTTTTTGGTGTACCCCGGCGCCACACATTCCCGATTCGAGCATGCACTGGGAGCCTGGCATCTCGCGGGGGTGGCGCTGCGCCTGCTCGATGAGCGGGGGGCGCTGCAGGATATCGACGCCCGTGCCCAGCAGATCGTGCGCGCGGCGGCACTGCTCCACGACGTGGGGCACTACCCGTTTTCCCATGCGCTCGAGGAAATCGGCGTCACCCACCACGAACAGGTGGCGTATCCGCTGATCACGTCCGGCCCCATTGCGCACATCCTGCGGCAGGCATTGGGCGACTCGGCCCCCGAGGAGGTGTTCGCCCTGATCACGGGACGCAGCGCGCACCCGCTGCAAGGGCTGATTTCCGGGTCACTCGACCTCGACAAAATCGAGTATCTGAAGCGCGATGCCACCATGTGCGGCGTGCCGTACGGCGAGATCGACGTGGATCGTCTGCTCAATTCGCTGGTGATCGTCCCGTCGGCCGGTCACGCCGGCGGCACGATCGGCGTGCACGAAAAGGGGCTGTCGGCCCTCGAGTCGCTGCTGTTCGCGAAGTACCAGATGTACCGCAACGTGTACTGGCACCACGCCGTGCGCAGCGCCACCGCGATGTACAAGCGGCTCGTGGCGGTCGCGCTCGACTCGGGGCACGTGGCCCCCGACCGCGTGGCACACTACACCGACGAAGGGCTGCTGGTGCACCTCGACGTGCCCTCGCTGCCCGCCGAAGCACGCGTGATGCTGGACGGGCTGCGCTTCCGCCGGCTGCACAAGCGCGCCTACGAATGCCCCGCGGCCACACTCGGCGACGACGTGGGGGAATGGATCGCCAGCGACTTCCATCTCACCCGGCGCGTCGAAGACGCGTTCGCGCGCGAACTCGGGTTGCCGGTGGGCGCCGTGCTGCTGGACTACCCGGCCAAGACGCAAATGCTCGGCCTCGATATGCCCGTGCAACGCCGCGACGGGCGGGTGGAACAACTCACCGCCGAGGGGTGGGAAGGGGCGATCAACCTGCCCCGCCTGAGCGACGAGCTCTACCGCAGTGCGCGCCGCCTGCGCGTGCTCACCATTGACCGGGCCCCCGTGCCGTCGGACCGCGTGCTGGCGGTGCTGCGCGAAGAAGCCGACACGGTACGGGCGCGGCTCGACGCCGGCGCGCCGCTGCTGCGCTGACCGGCGTCCGGCGCGCGGTTACGGCCGCGCGCCGCGCGCGCAGTGGGGGGTGCCGGCCTTGGCCGCTTCCAGCATCTCCACCGCTTCGGTGGTGATCGCCACGCCGCGATTGGCGGCGTAGAAGCTGCGGATGCCGGCGTGCAGCGAGTCACTGCTCACGCGCCCTCGCACGCCATGCGCCCAGTCACGGATGGGGCGCGGCAGCTCCACGATGCACCCCATGTCATTGCCGGCGGCATCGAGCAGGACGAACGTGGGCGTGGCGATGCGGCCGTCGAGTGACCGATGGGTGTCCTGCACCGGACGCCCCTGGACCGGCAGCACGATGCGGAGGTCGATGCCCGGCACGAGTTCGGCCAGCTTGGCGAGATACGGCACGTTGTTCATCGAGTCCCCGCAGGCGTCGATGGCCACGACCAGCAGATGCCACGTGCCGCCCACGGCCTTGGCGCGCGCCACCAGCGCCTCGTCCACCCGCGCACTGTCCGCCTTACCCAGCCAGCCCTCGCGACGCGCCTTGGCGGCCGCGAGAAAGTCCGGGAACGTCTGCCCGCTGCCAAACAGCGCCATGAGGGTGCTGTCCGCCGCCGGCAGACAGCCGGCCGGCGCAGCCGCCGCCACGCCGGGGGCCACGGCCAGCGGGAGCATCAGGGCGGCCAGGGCGACCACGGCACGCCGCACGCCACGGAACAGCGCCGAACGGCCAGCACGGCGATCGGAGCGCGCCGGACGGCGCGGAGGCAGCGGCAGCATCATGACGAGGCGGGAGCACGAGGTGAAGAGCGCCCGTGCGCGTCGGCCAGCTTGCGGCCGATGCCACGGTAGAACGCCGCATCGAGCGGCTTGTCGTCGGCTTCGAGCGACAGCGCACACCGCTCGAGCGCGTACAACAGGTTGCCAAGGTACAGCTCGGCAACCTCCCCGACCGATTCGTCAGGCATGCGGGATGGCAGCCTGCTCACCGGTGGTGGTCGCGGGCCCCGTGCCATGGACCTGCAGCACGTGCACCACGATCGCCGTGATGTTGTCGAGGCCGCCGCGGCGATTGGCCTCGGTGATCATGGCATCGACCATGCGCCCCGGCGACTGCTTCGATTCGAGGATCTTCTTGAGCTGGGGATCCTCGACCATGCCCGTGAGGCCATCGGAGGCCAGCAAGTAGAGGTCGCCGTTCTGGATTTCACCGTCCAGCACGTCGGCTTCCACCGCCGCGTTGGCCCCCACGCAACGGGTGATCACGTTGCTGTACGGGTGGTAGCGGGCCTGCTCCGGCGTGAGGAAGCCGGCATCGACCTGCTCCTGCACGTACGAGTGATCCTTGGTGAGCTGGCGCAGCATGCCGGCCCGCAGCTGATACACGCGCGAATCGCCGATGTGCCCGATGATCCAACGGCCCTGACCGATCACCATGCAGGAGGCAGTGGTCCCCATCCCCTGCTTATCGGATTCCCTGATCATCCGCTCGTAGATGTCGCGATTGGCGGCCTTGAGGGCATCACCCATGCGAGCCAGCGGCTCGTCGCCGGCGAGGTCGCGCACGTTGGTGAGGTCACGCGCCACGATCTGGACGGCCATCTCACTGGCCACTTCACCGGCGGCGTGACCGCCCATGCCATCGGCTACAATGAAGAGCCCGCGCTCCTGGTCGGCGTCGGCGTAAAGGCTGTCTTCATTGCCGGCCCGAATGCGCCCGACATCGGTGCCGGCGGCGACGGATAGCTGCACGTGGATGGGAAGGAGTCTGTCCGACGGTGACGACCGCGAAGTGGAACGTCGCAGCGAAGCTACCCGAGCGCGGCGCCGGTTGGCAAGCGCGCCCCCGCGTCGGCGGACAGATCGCCGCCGGGCGCTCCAGCCTCCGGCCGCGTGCCGACCTGCAGACGAAACAGCCGGTCGTAGAGCCCCCGCCGATCCAGCAGCTGCCGGTGCGTCCCGCGTTCGACCACCTCACCGTGGTGC
>CANJOX010000305.1 GCA_947475795.1 Gemmatimonadota bacterium | reverse complement strand
TTGGCGTGTCCTTCCCACGACTGAACGAGGTGATTCACGCCAAGCGCGCGGTCACGCCGGATACGGCGCTCCGCTTGGCGCAGGTGACCGGCATGAGCGCGGACTTCTGGCTCGGCCTCCAGCAGGATTGGGACCTGTGGCATGCGTTGCGCTCCGCCGACGCCGTCGCGATTGCTCGACTGAAGCCGTTGCCGCGCGCCGGCTAGAGGCACGCTAACGAACCGTTGCTGCTGGCAGCGCGACGCAGTGTGCGACATGCTCGGATTTGTCTGCGGATCTTCGGCGCGTCCGCGCGAGAATGAACGCGTGAGCCCGAGAGATGAACGCCGTCGAGCGGCCTGCACGCAGCCGCCTGTGTGATACGACGGTCCAATGCGCGCGTGGTGCGCCGTTGGGGTTGGCGCTCTGTGGTCCTGATCATCTATCGCTCTTGACGGCGTTCGGTATCACGTGCGAACATGCCTGTGCCTCTCGCGTGACGACTGCCGCGCGATTCGCACGGCAGCTTGCCGAGCGGCAGCTTGCCGAGGACACATCACGGGGAGTGCGAATGTGGCTAGCCCAAGTGGAACGGTGGTCGCTGCGGCGGATGGTCGCGCTGTGGATCGGGGGACTGGTGCTGCAGGTCGCGCTTATTGGTGGGCCGTTGTGGTGGGCGGTGTCCCATGCGACCGAGCGGCGTGCGGCGGTGCAGGCGGTTGCCGAGCGATGGGACATCGCGGAGCGGTCTGACTCGCTCTCGGTGGCTGCGCAGCGCGCGAACGAGCCGACGCGCCGGGGCGCAACCGCCGATGGTCCGGTCGGCATCGTGCGAGTACCCTCGATGCGGCAACTTACCGCCGCGCGAGGTCCCGCGACTCCGTCGCTGCTCGCGCGCATGATCTCCGCGCTCTGGGTCTATGGGATTCCCGTGTCGCTCGTTCTGCTCACCACCGTGTGGTGGTATCGCCGGCCCGCTCGGCCCGCCATCGGGTGACCGCCCGCTCGCAGCCATGCTGGTCAACCTGACGCTGCTGCAGACCGCGGCGCATTGGTGCGCCGTGTAACGCTTTCGCTGGCGCTCAATTGTTCACGACTTCCTCACGAAGCTGAGCATCTACCGCGTGTCAGCATCGAAGAGGCCATGGCAGACGAATTCGCGTCACGCGTCGTGGTGCGCGGTTCTCCCCGAGGTGATCCTACGACGGCAGTGCCGCTTCATAGGCCGCCACACTGAAACCCACCAGCGGCAGCCCAACCGCCCCTGTCAGTACCGGCCGTTTGATCAGACTCGGGTTGGCGACCATCAGCGCAATCGCTTTCGCCTCATTCAGGTCGGCCTTGTCCGCCGCGGTCAGCGCACGGAATGTCGTGCCCGCGCGGTTGAGCAGTTTCTCCCAGCCGACGGACGTCGCCCACGCGCTGAGCGTCGCCGCATCAATGCCCGCGACCTTGTAGTCGTGAAACACGTACGCGACGCCGCGTGCATCAAGCCAGCCGCGGGCCTTCTTCATCGTGTCGCAGTGGCGGATCCCGTACAGCGTGATGGTCATGGCGTGGGAGGTCTCGTCGTCCGTTGCAATAAGCAGGTCATCCGTGGTGCCTCCTCAGCGTAAGTCATGCAAGGCCGCGGCCGCCGCGGCGACGGTCCGCGCGACATCACCGCTGCTCGTATTCCAGCCACACACGCTGATGCGCATCACCCGCTGATGCTCCCACGTGCCGCCACTCATGAAGGCTTCTCCGCTGGCGTTGATGGCCGCAATCACCGCGTCGCTGATGTTGCGGCCATCAATCGCGTTGAACTGGATCAGCCCTTGGTTCATCGTCGGTCGCGCGAGGCCGGTCGCACCCGGTAACGCCGCCACGCCGTCATAGATGGCGGCGGCATGATCGCAGCATCGCTCGATCATCGCCGCGAGACCATCGCGGCCCAGCTCCATCAACGCCGCCAGTGCCGGCAAGGCCCGGGCTCGGCGCGACCATTCCGGGGTGAAATCCATCGGATCACGGACATCGCCACCAGTCGTCAGATACGCCGCCGTCATCCGCATCGCCGCGCTGTGCGCTGCCGGATCACGGGTGATCGCCATGCCGCAATCGTAGGGCGTGTTCAGCCATTTGTGGCCATCGGTCGCCCAGCTATCGGCCCGTTCCACCCCGGCCACCAGCGGGGCCAACCGCGGGCTGGCATTGGCCCACAGTCCGAAGGCGCCATCGACATGGACCCATGCGCCCGCCGCGTGCGCGATCGGACACAGCGCCGTGAAATCATCGCAGGCACCGATATTGAGGTCGCCAGCATTGAGGATGACAATGGTCGGCGCGTCGGGGGCGACGGCCAGCGCATCGCGTAGCACGTCGGGGGAGACGTGGCCGGGTCGGTCGCCGCCGAGCGGGACAACGCAGTCACTGCCCAGCCCGAGCAGGCGCAGCGCCCGTGTCACGGAGGAATGATGATGCGCGTTGGCGAGGACACGGACGATCGGGGCACCCTGGAGTCCCTTGGCTTCGACGTTCCAGCCGTGGCGCGCCAGCACGGCATGACGCGCGGCGGCCAGCGCGGTGAGATGCGCCATCTGGCAGCCGGTGACAAAGGCATAACTGCAATCGAACGGCAGCCGCAGCGCCTCCAGCAAGAACCGCCCGGCGACTTCCTCCAGCACGGCCCCGGCGGGACTGGTCGATGCCAGTACCGCATTCTGATCCCACGCCGAACACATGATGTCGGTGGCCAACGCCGCGGGCAGCGCACCGCCCTTCACCCAGGCGAAAAAGCGACCGCCGGCATTGCCGGTCAATCCCGGCTCAGCCGCTGCGGCGATCGCGCGGACGACCTCAGTGGCAGGCAGGCCATGCTCCGGCAGATGCGTCGGTAGCGGTGCGCGCATCTCGCTCGGCGTGCCGCGCGACGCCACGGGGCGGGTGTCAAGCGAGGCCAGAAAGCGGCGAGCTTCGGCAAACGCGATGTCGAGGGGGTCCATGGTGGCACGGTAATGGGAGGACCTCATCACGTCCATGTTGTCCCGGGGTATGCGTACGGCAGCCACTCGCGCCTCTCGCGTGCACGCCCCGCGACGCCGTTCCCGCCGTTCCGGCTATACCTTTGCCTGCGGCCGTACTCCACACGAACCCTTCGAGGCACGCGATGCGCTCATGCGGGAATGCTCGCTCGGTGATGTGCCTGCTGCTGGGTGTCGCGCTGCTCTCGCCCTCGCGCGCCGTGGCCGCACAAACGCCAGTCACGGCACGGGTCGTGGGCCAGGTGTACGACAGCATCGCCGCTGCCCCGCTCCCCAACGCGTTGGTGCGGCTCTTTCGCCCTGATGATCCGTCGGTGGGAATCAACGCGCGCACCGACGAGCGGGGGCTGTTTGACGTACCGGACGTACCGGGTGGCGTGTGGGTGGCATCGTTTGCCCACGCCCGTCTGGATTCGTTGCGCCTAGAGGCGCCCCTAGCCCGTGTGGCGGTCGTGGAGAGCGGCACCATTCCGCTCACCTTGGCCATTGCGAGTGCGTCGTCGGTGGCGCGCATGCTCTGCCCCGCGGGCAGCGACAGCGCCGTGACGTTGGTTGGTGAAGTGCGTTCGGCAGGAGATAAGTCTCCCGTGGCCGGCGCCACGGTGTCGGTGGAGTGGCCGGAATGGGTCTTCGCCAAAAAGTCGACGGTGCGCGAAGAGGTGCGACGCACGGCGCGGACCGATCGTGAGGGGCGGTATGTGCTGTGCGGCGCCGCGCGAGGCACTGTGGTGTCGGCGCGGGCGTGGCAGGTGAGTGACTCCACGGGACAGATCGAGTTCGCCATACCCGACGTAGCGTATGCCGTGCTCGATCTGTTTGTGGACCGGCGCGCGTCTGCTGCCATGCTCCCCACTGATAGTGGAGCCCCCGCCCCCGCGCGCGCCGGCGCCGCGGTGGTTCGCGGGACCGTGCAATCGGGCCCCGCAGTCGGTTTGCCCGACGCCATCGTGCGCGTGATTGGCAGCGGAGCCGCGGTACGCACCGATTCCACGGGAGCGTTCTACATCCTGGATGCGGCGGGGGGCACACAAAGCGTCGAGGCGCGTGCCATTGGCTACGAGCCAGAGAGACGGGCCGTGCAACTGGAGCCCGGCGTACCGCTGGAGCTTTCGTTCAGGCTCAACAAGCGCAACGTGCTGCTGGATACGGTGCGCGTGGTTGCCGGCCGGGCGTTGCCCAACGACATACGCTCGATGGAGCGCCGTTGGCGGCAAGGGCAGGGCACGTTCCTCGATGGGGCCACCGTGCGCGAGCGCACCAGCACCATGGTCACCAATGCGCTCACCGGCCTGCCCGGTATCCGGGTCGTTTCCGGCCGAGGATGGGGGAACAACATCGTTGGCCGCAACTTCGTGGGCCTGGAATGTCGCGCGACGCTGTTCCTCGATGGCTTCCTGCTGTCCACGCCGGGACGGTACCCCGCTACGCTCGACGAGATGGTCGCGCCCGACGAAGTGGCGGTCCTCGAGGTGTATGGACGGTCGTCCACGGTACCGGCCGAGT
>CANJOX010000304.1 GCA_947475795.1 Gemmatimonadota bacterium | reverse complement strand
GTGGCCGGATATCACACCGAATACAGCGGCATGAAGTTCTCGATGTTCTTCATTGCGGAGTACGCGAACATGGCGACAGCAAGCGGTCTGACCGCCACGCTCTTCTTCGGTGGCTGGGATATCCCGTTCACGCAATGGGACAACGTCGGTCCCTACAGCGTGCTCAAGACGCTGGCCACGCTGATCATGTTCGCCATCAAGACGGGATTCTTCCTGTTCGTGTTCATGTGGGTGCGATGGACCGTGCCGCGTTTCCGTTACGATCAGCTGATGTCGCTCGGATGGAGCGTGATGCTGCCGATCGCGCTGGGGTATATCGTCGTAATCGCCGCGGCCACACTGGGTCTTGACATGCTCGGTGTGGACCGCGGTCCGATGTTCTCGTTGGCACTACTGGGCATGAACATCGTCATCATCGTCATACTGCTGGCCTGGCTGGACAAGGGCAAGTTGATCAGTCCGGCAAGCGCGCGCGTGGGCCCAACCGATCTCGAGCGCCTGCGCGCACGAGGCCTCGACCTCTCGCGACGCCAACTTGCCTCGCAGCGCCACGGGTCGGCTCCCGGAGTGGTGCATCCGCTGACGGCGGCGCTCCCCGTCACGACCACGTTGATCGCTGAAGGAGGCGACTGATGGCCATCGGGGTGAAGGTCATGTATCGGCCGCTTGAGCGTGTGAGCTACGTGCGGGCGACGTTGAGGGGAATGGCCACGACGCTCAAGCATCTGGTGGATCCCCACAAGGTCACGATGCAGTATCCGGAAACGAAATGGGATTTGTCGCCGCGCTGGCGCGGCACGCATCGCATGCTCACGACTGAAGACGGGAAGGCGAAGTGCGTCGCCTGTGGTCTGTGCCCGACCGTCTGTCCGGCCAACTGCATCAAACTCACGCCGGGTGAGGATGAGCAGGGCAATCGCTATCCGCTCGTATTCGAGATCGATGAGTTTCGCTGCATTTTCTGCGGCTTCTGTCAGGAAGTGTGCCCCGAGGAAGCTATTCATCTGGGCCGGCACTACGAGAACGCGGAGTTCGATCGTGCCTCCTTCGTGTACGATCTGGAGCGCCTGATGGCGCAGACGCACCCGGTGAGCGAACTCTGGGACCCTGCCGACCCGAAGGGCGAATGAACGGCTTCTTCGAGTTCCATTTTTATCTGTTTTCGTTGCTGGCCATCGCCTCAGCGTTGCTATTCGTTACACGGAAGAATCCGGTACCGGCCGCCTTGTGGCTGGTCAACGTCATGATTGCCCTGGCCGGCCTGTACGTGATGCTCGACGCGCCGTTTGTCGGGATCATTCAGGTGCTCGTCTACGCGGGTGCGATTATGGTCGTGTTCGTGTTTGTGGTCATGCTGCTCAACCTCGGTCGAAGCGGGATTTCCGATATCCGGTCGGTTGGTCCTCGCCTAGGGGCCGGTGTGGTCGGATTGGCGCTGCTGGCAAATCTGCTGGTCGTTCAGCGGCAGAAGATTCCGCGTATCGCGCCGGCGCCGGCGGTCGACAATGTTGTCGAGGGTGTGGCCGCCTCGCTCTTCACCGACTATCTCGTGGCGTTCGAACTCACCAGTCTCGTGCTGTTGGTAGCGGTCATCGGTGCCGTCATCCTTGCCAAAAAGCGGGTGCGCGCATGATCTCCGAAGCACTCATCGTTTCGGCCATACTGTTCGTGATCGGTCTGGTCGGCGTGATGACCCGCCGAAACGCCATCATCCTATTCATGTGCGCCGAGCTCATGCTGAATGCCGTGAACCTCAGCTTCGTGGCATTGGCCAAGATGCACAACGTGACGGGTCACGTGTTCGTGGTCATGGTGATGACAATCGCGGCCGCTGAAGCGGCCGTCGGTTTGGCGATCCTGATCTCCGTGTTCCGACATTTCGGCACGGTTGACCTGTCCTCGCTCCGGACACTTCGCGGATGATCCCGACCATGCTTGGCGTGCTCATCCTGCTCCCGATCCTTGGCTTTCTGGCCAATGGATCGCTCGCGTTGTTCGGGAAGCGATCGGACGGCCACACCACGACCACGGCGCGACACCCGCTCGTCACGGTGATGGGCCCTGGCGTGATTCTGGCGGCGTTCGCCGTCGCGGTCACCCTGTTCGTCGACATGCAGCGCACGCCTGAGCACGCGTTGCACGTCGTTCGCTATGGGCAGTGGATGCCGGTGGGCAATCTGGTCATCGACTGGAGCCTCCAGCTCGATCAGCTGTCGATTCTGATGGTCCTGGTGATCACCGGCGTCGGCTCGCTGATCCATCTGTTTTCCGTTGGCTACATGCGCGACGATGCGAGCTATGCGCGGTACTTCGCCTATCTCAATCTGTTCGTGGCGTTCATGCTGGTGCTCGTCCTCGGCGCAAGCTATCCCGTCCTCTTCGTCGGCTGGGAGGGCGTGGGGCTCGCGTCGTACCTGCTGATCGGTTTCTGGTTCAGCGATCAGGCGAACGCCGAGGCGGGGAAGAAGGCTTTTGTCGTGAACCGGGTCGGGGATTTTGGCTTCCTCGTCGCCATGTTCCTGATCTGGGTCACGACGCAGCAGCTTGACTTCGTCGGCGCCCACGCCGTGCTGGGTGGCATGGCCGGCGCGCCGGTCGTGCTGGCGATCGCGCTCTTTTTGTTTGTCGGTTGCGCGGGCAAAAGCGCTCAGTTGCCATTGTACATCTGGCTACCGGACGCCATGGCGGGACCGACGCCCGTCTCGGCACTGATCCATGCGGCGACGATGGTGACCGCCGGCGTGTATCTCGTCGCGCGCGCGGCACCGATCTTCTCCGGTGCTCCGGAGGCGTCGCTGGTGATCACGGCGGTTGGAGCACTCACGGCCCTGTTCGCCGCCACGATCGCACTCCGTCAGTGGGACATCAAGAAGGTGTTGGCGTACTCCACGGTCTCCCAGCTGGGCTACATGTTTATGGGCGTCGGGAGCGGCGCCTACACCGCTGGCGTTTTCCATCTGGTCACGCACGCCTTCTTCAAGGCGCTGCTGTTTCTCGGCGCGGGCTCGGTGATTCATGCCATGCACCACGCGTATCACCACACGCATCGTGACGACGACCCGCAGGATTTGCGCAACATGGGCGGGCTGGCCAAGTACATGCCGGCAACGGCGGCGGCGATGACGCTGGCGACGCTGGCGATCGCAGGTATTCCGCCGCTGGCCGGATTTTTCTCGAAGGACGAGATCCTAGCATCGGTGTTTGCCCGCGCGCACGGTAGCCCACTCGCCAGCGCGTCACTCCTTGGCATTCCAGGCAGCACCGTGCTGTATATCGCGTACGGGATCGGCGTGTTGACGGCGTTCCTCACGGCGATCTACATGACGCGTTTGCTGCTACTCACGTTCTATGGCAACAACCGCACGGGGGAGGCGGAGCAGGCGATGCTCCACGAGGCGCCGATGATCATGACCGCGCCGGTGCTCGTCCTCGGGGCGCTGACGGTGGTGGGGGGCTGGCTGAACTTGCCGGCGCTGCTTCCGCTCGGCCCTGTCGGTCTGCTTGAACACTGGCTCGAGCCGGTGACCGGCAGCAGCATGACCCGGTTGGCTGGCAACGGCCATCTGGACCATGGCACTGAGACCATGCTCGTCGCGGTGGCGACCACCGTTGCCGTGGTCGGCATCGTATTCGCGCTCTTCTGGTATCGGAAACCGATGGTCGACAAGGCGCACTCGCCGGTTGATGACAGCCTGCTCGCACGCGCCTACAACATGGATGGGGTAGTGAACACCATCATCGTGCGACCGATCTCCGCGTTCGCCAATGTGGTGCTCACCCGCGGTGTGGAGACCGGCGTGGACCGCGCTTTTAGCGCGGGTGGCTCGCTGCTGTCGAAAACCGCAGCCCTCGTAGGCAGCAAGTTGCAGGACGGAGACGTGGGGAAGTACGCGTGGCTGTTGGCCGCCGGTGCTCTCGCGATTCTGGCTGCCCTCACCCTGAACTGACCGATGCGCGATTTTCTTGTTTCAATCGGAGCCGGGCAGTGGGTACTGCCAGCGATGCTCGTGTGGCCAATGGCGGCCGCGCTGCTCGTGCGCATCGGTGGGCGCGACATGTCGCGTAACGAAGACGGCACGGAAGCACCGAGTGGCGGGCCAGATGCGCGCACACTCACACTGGCGGCGCTGGCGATCGAAGCGCTGTTGAGCCTTATCTTATGGTCGGTGTACGATCCGGCCGCGACGGGATGGCAGGCCCGCGTGGATCTGCCATGGCTGACCGACATCGGAGCCACCATCAGCCTCGGCGTTGATGGCCTCTCGTTGCCCATGGTCGTCATGACCGCCTTCGTGTTGCCACTCGCGCTGCTCGGCTCCTGGAACAACGTGCGGGTGCGTACGCCAGCGTTCGGCGCACTCGCGCTGATGCTCACAACGGGCTTGATCGGCGTCTTCGTGACGCTCGACCTGCTCGCGTTCTATCTGGCGTGGGAGCTGATGCTGAGTCCTCCGTACTTCCTGATTGGTGTCTGGGGAGCCGCCGGGCATGCGCGCGCGAGCGTGCGATATGTGCTGTTCACGCTCGTCG
>CANJOX010000303.1 GCA_947475795.1 Gemmatimonadota bacterium | reverse complement strand
CGTGAACGCATCGCTCACGCGGGACGAGTACGATCCGCGGCGTCCCAACCGCCGCTGGCTGTCGGAAGGATTCGTGGTGCCCGGGCTCTCGGGCGAGCGTGTGCAGCTGGTGGTGGTGGCGCTCGATACCAGCGGCAGCATGACCGCCGAGCAGTTGTCGGAAGCGTGTGGCGAGATCCGCCTGATCGCCCGCGAGGTGGCCGACCTGCGGCTCGTGGTGGCCGATGCGACGGTGCAGGAGGTGGTCGCGCTCGACGATCTTGAGACCTGGTTCGGACGCCGGCGCGCGGCGGGCGGCGGCGGGACCGATCACCGTCCGGTGTTCGCGTGGGTGCAGGAACAGAGACTGCACCCTGATCTCTTTGTCGGGTTGACCGATCTCGAGTCCCAATTCCCTGAACAGGCCCCGGGCTATCCGGTGCTGTGGGTCACGCCGCGCCGACATGGCACGGCGCCGTGGGGACACGTCGTGGAAGTGGGGTAGTTTCCCCACGCCGCCACGCGGACGCCGGCCGGTCGTACGTCCACCCGTCACGGAGCAGACTGATCGCATGCCGGACCTCCATCTCGTCACCGTCTGGAATCCCTCGTACGCGACCGATGGTCTCGACGCGCACGTGCACATGCTCCTCGGCCACGTGCGTGCCGCACGCGCCGGGACCGCCGCGTGGGACGATGCCTACGTGTGGTGGGGACGCGTGCGCTCGAGCAACCGGCAGCAGCCGCTCGCGCATCTCCCGCAGGTGCTCGCCCTCAACGACACCATCGGTGAGCGCGGCGAGCTCCAGCTCTATCTCACCGACTACCGGTCGCTGTATGTCGCCGAAGTCTTGGCGGTGGTGTCGGGAGAGCTGCAGGACACCGACCCGGCGCACGTGCCGGCCTACTACGCCAAGCGCAAATTCCGCTGCGACTGCTGGTTCAAACTGGGGGATATCCGCGCCCTCGTCGCCGATGACACGCTGGCGGTCCAGAACGAGCTGCGGGAGCTGTGTGTGTCGTCGTACCACGATCGTCCGGTGTCGCTGTACGGCGGGATGGTCGATCTCCCGTTGCTGGTCACGCGGCCCGATGCCGCGGCGTTCTTCGATGATGACGAGCGCGACGCCTTCAACGACGACCACCTGTGGGTGGAAGCCGACGCGGATCGCGGCGCGCTGGGCGGGGTCATGGCCGACCTGCGCGACAACGTGCTGGGCGTGGAGACGTGGACGGCCATGCTGCCGGCTGCCCGGATCTTCGTGGCCACGGCCGAACGGCTGATGCGTGAGTACCGGCGCGATCAGTCGTTCGATTTTTCGACGGTACTCGTCCAGCTGTGCAAGGCACTCGAAGTGCAGGTGAACGCACTGCTGGCGCCGGTGCTCCGGGAGGCACCGCCCACGGTCCGGTACGGGAACAACGGCGATGGCGTGTCCATCGACTATGCGGCCAAGCGAACGCACACGGCCGGGCAGTTGGTGCATATCCTGTCCAAGGATCGCGAGCGGATGCACTACTTCACGTCGGCGTTCCACGACGGGGCGTGGCTTACCCTGTCGCTGGCCGCGGTGCTCGACGAGCTCGCCGACCTGCGGAATGGCGCGGCGCACTCCACGCACGCCACGCGCGACGACATCCTGCCGCACCGCAATCAGATTCTCGGGGTGGGCAGCCTGAGCGTGCTGACCCAGCTCACCCGCGTCCGCCGGAAATAGGCCGCAGCGGTGCGGACACGGTAACTGCTTCAGGGTACGCCGCTTGACGACGGTTTGACGGGCCGTCGGTACACTCCAGTCCGACATCACGCCTCCGACTGCAGCGACCTCTCGTCGACCGTCTATGCCACGCCCTCAGAAACTGGTTCGGTGCTGTGACCTGCTGCTGGCGCTGCTGTCGCGCCGCCGTCCCGCCACCTTCGACGACCTCGCGGAAGATGTGGCCGAGTATGCGGCCGCGTTGGAGCGGGTCCGGCGACAGCCTGGCGAACCCAAGCACACCACGGCGTGGGCCAGCCTCAAGCGCACCTTCGAGCGCGACAAAGACGATCTCAAGGCTGCCGGTATTCCGCTGGAGTCGCGCAAAATCTCGCAGGCCGACGGGTCGGAGGAGTCCGTGTATTACGTGGACCCGACCCGGTTCTACCTGCCCTACCTGATGTTCCAGCAGCGCGGGGGGACGGCCCGACCGTCGCGCACGTCCAGGGAGATGGTCGTCACGGACGACGTGCTGCAGGCCATCGTTGATGCCGCCGCGATGGTGCGTGCCCTGGGCGATCCCTTGCTGAGCGAGGAAGTCCGGACGGCGCTGCACAAGCTTACCGTCAACCTCCCCGTCGAGCCGGCCGCGCCGGGCACGCAGGTGGTGCCGCCGCGCCGGACCACCGATCCGGCGGTCCATGTGCTGGTGGCCGAAGCGCTGCGGGCGCAGAAGTGGCTGACGTTCACGTACGTCACGCCGTACGCCACCGGGCCGACCGTCCGCACAGTCGAACCGTACGGGCTGTTTTTCCTGCACGGCTACTGGTACCTCGCGGCCCACGACACCGGCCGTGCGGCACTGCGCAAGTTCCGGCTCGATCGGATGGAGCAGGTGAGCATGAACCGGGCGCGCGAACAGTCGGCGGATTACCGCATCCCGGCCGATTTCAACCTCGCGGCATACGGTGTCCCGGTGCAGCCGTGGGAGCTGGGCCATCGCACCCCGACACCGGTGCTGGTGGACGTGGTCGGATCGAGCGGACCGGCGCTGGCGGCCGCGACGCTGGGGGACCCCGTTGACGGACAGCCGGGCACCTATCGGTACGTGGTGCGCGATCTGGAGACGTTCCTGCTCTGGGTACTCTCGCTCGCCCCCGAACTGCGCGTGCGCGCTGAGGGTGAGGTGCAGGACCGGTGGGTGGCGCTGGCTGCGGCCGTCCACGCGCCGTACCTCGCCCCGCCACCGGTGCGCGATGACCACGCCGGCGAGCCACCGGCGGCGGCGGCGCCGCCGACGGCACCGGTCCGCGCGCCGCGCGCGTGGGAGCCCACCGGGGCGGCGGCACAGCTCACGCGCCTGCTCAGTATCACGGCCCGCTTCGCCGACGGGCGGCCGCACCGTACCGCCGACATCGCGGCCACCCTCGGTGTCGACGAGAAAACCGTGATGGCCGACCTCGTCTCGCTGCGCGACCGCGTGGTGGAACCGGCGGGGTTCGTGGGCAGCCTCCAGCTGTACATCGAGGCCGATACCGTTGAGCTACGCAGTGCCCACCTGAAGGGGCCCATGCGCCTCACCGACCGGGAAGTCGGCGCCCTCGAGCTCGGGCTGCGGCTGCTGCAGCTGGATCGCGGCCCCGACGGCCGTGATGTGGTGCAGCGCGCCACCGCCTTGTTGCGACAGTTGACGCAAACGTCGGCCGCCGCCGCGTCGCCGTCGCCGGCCGCGTTCGTGGACGCGCATCATGCCGCGATCGATGACGGGCGATTCCGCGAGCATGCCGTCACACTGCGCAAGGCGATGACCAGGCGTCGCACCGTGCAAATCGGCTACCGGAAGTCCGGCGACGACAGACTGTCGCACCGCTGCGTCCACCCGTATGCCATGCTGGCGATCAGCGGGATGATGTATCTGGTGGCGTGGTGTGAGCAGGCCCAGGGGATTCGCGCGTTCCGGACCGATCGCATCCAGTCGGCCGCGCTGCTCGACGCGGCATTCACGGTCCCCGCGGATTTCCGGGTGGAAGACCATATCGAAGACGGACGCCTGTACATCGGCCCCACGCCGGAGTCGCTGGTGGTGTGCTTCCGTGGCCAGGCGGCGCGGGTGATCGCCGAGCAGAGTGGTGGCACGTGCGCGCCCGACGGCACGCTGGTGCAACGGTATCCGCTGGCTGATCGTGCGTGGGCGCAGCGGCATGTGCTGCAGTTCGGGACGGAGGCCGAGGTGCTGGCGCCGGCGTCGATGCGCGACGATCTGCGCGACACGTTGCGTGCGGTGCTCGATGCCGGGGGACTGTCAGACCCCTCTCCTACTCTTCAGTCATGACCTCACCTGACCCGATCCGCCGATCCAGCCCCACGCACCTCCTCAGCAAGACGACCTACATGCGTGGGCACCAGTGCACGAAAGCCCTCAGCTTGTACACGCATCACCGCGAGCTGCTGCCGCCGGTCTCCCCGTCGCAGCAGGCCGTGTTTGACGCCGGCTCCGAGGTTGGGTTGCTGGCGCAGCAGCTGTTTCCCGGTGGCATCGACGCGCGACCGGATTCGGCGCGCGATTTCACACAGAGTCTGGCCAAAACGGCGCAGGCGATCGCCCAAGGCGCGCCGGTGATTTACGAGGCCGCGTTCGTGTACGACGACGTGCTGGTGGCGGTCGATCTGCTCCGGCGTGACGGCACCGGCTGGCGGGCCTACGAGGTCAAGGGCACGGGGAGCGTCAAGCCGCAGCATATCGATGATGCGGCCTTGCAGTACTACGTGATGACGTCGGCCGGGCTCGCGGTGCGCGACATCAGCATCGTGCACCTCAACATGCGGTACGTGCGGGCCGGTGCGCTCGAGGTGCCGCGCCTGTTCACCAT
>CANJOX010000302.1 GCA_947475795.1 Gemmatimonadota bacterium | reverse complement strand
TGGACGCGGGCTTCACCTATGCGGACGCCGTCAAGACGCTCGACGTCGAGGCCCTCAAGCAGGATCTCGTCGCGCTCATGACCGACTCGCAGGACTGGTGGCCGGCCGACTACGGCCATTACGGCCCGTTCTTCGTGCGCATGGCGTGGCACAGCGCCGGCACCTACCGCACCGGCGACGGCCGCGGTGGCTCGTCCGCCGGCACGCAGCGTTTCGCTCCCCTGAACAGCTGGCCCGACAACGGCAATCTCGACAAGGCCCGCCGCCTGTTGTGGCCCATCAAGCAGAAGTACGGCAACGCCCTCTCGTGGGCCGACCTCATGATCTTCGCCGCCGACTGCGGCATGGAGTCCATGGGCTTCAAGCCCTTCGGCTTCGCCTTCGGCCGCGACGATGTGTTCGAACCCGAACAGGACATCTACTGGGGCGCCGAAGCCGAGTGGCTGGGCGACAAGCGCTATCAGGGCGACCGTGAGCTCGAGAACCCGCTGGCCGCCGTGCAGATGGGGCTCATCTACGTGAACCCCGAAGGCCCGAACGGCACGCCGGACCCGATGGCCTCCGCCCGCGACATCCGCGAGACCTTCGGCCGCATGGCCATGAACGACGAAGAGACCGTGGCGCTCGTCGCCGGCGGTCACACCTTCGGCAAGGCGCACGGCGCCGGTGACACCGCCCACGTGGGTCCGGAGCCGGAAGGCGCCGGCATCGAACTGCAGGGGCTCGGCTGGGCGAACAGCTTCCGCACCGGCAAGGGCGGCGACACGATCACCAGCGGCCTCGAAGGCGCGTGGAAGCCCAACCCCACCACGTGGGACAACGGCTACTTCGACACGCTCCTCGGCTACGAGTGGGAGCTCACCAAGAGCCCGGCCGGCGCCCAGCAGTGGACGCCCACCGACCCCGCCGCGGCGACCACCGTGGTAGACGCGCACGATCCGACCAAGCGTCACGCCCCGATGATGTCCACCGCCGACATGGCGCTGCGCACCGACCCGGCCTACCTCGCGATTTCCAAGCGCTACCGCGAGAACTTCCATGAGTTCGCTGACGCGTTCGCGCGCGCGTGGTTCAAGCTCACGCACCGCGACATGGGCCCCAGCACGCGCTACCACGGCCCGCTCGCGCCGAGCGAAACGCTGATCTGGCAGGACCCCATCCCCGCCGTCGATCACGCGCTGATCGACGCCCACGACATCGCCGCGCTCAAGACCACGATCCTCGCGTCGGGACTCTCGATCGCGCAGCTCGTGGCCACGGCGTGGGCCTCGGCCTCCACCTTCCGCGGCTCCGACAAGCGCGGCGGTGCCAACGGCGCGCGCATTCGCTTGGCGCCGGCCAGGAACTGGGAAGCCAACCAGCCCGCGAAGCTGGCCCGCGCGCTCGAGATCTTCGAGACCATTCAGCAGCAGTTCAACGCGGCGCAGACGGGTGGCAAGCAGGTGTCGATCGCCGACCTGATCGTACTCGGTGGATGCGCGGCCATCGAAGCGGCCGCGCAGAAGGCCGGCCACGACATCGTGGTCCCTTTCACGCCGGGACGGATGGATGCGACGCAGGAGCACACCGATGTGCACTCCTACGCCGTGCTCGAGCCGCAGGCCGACGGGTTCCGCAATTACCAGAAGACGGCGTTCACCATGTCAGCCGAGGAGCTGCTGGTGGACAAGGCGCAGCTGCTCGGACTGTCGGCGCCGGAAATGACGGCGCTCGTGGGCGGTCTGCGTGTGTTGAACGCCAACGTGGGCCAGTCGCGCAACGGGGTCTTCACCGATCGTCCCGAAACGCTCACGAACGACTTCTTCGTGCACCTGCTCGACATCGGCACCACGTGGAGCGCCGCGTCGCAGTCGGGGGATCTGTTCGAAGGGCGCGATCGCGCCACGGGTGACGTGAAGTGGACCGCCACGCGCGTCGACCTGATCTTCGGCTCCAACTCGCAGCTCCGCGCGATCGCCGAAGTGTTCGCGCAGCACGACGGCACCGACCGGTTCCTGCACACGTTCGTGGGCGCGTGGACCAAGGTCATGAACGCCGACCGCTTCGATCTCGCCTGACGCGCACGCGCACGGTGCGTGATACAAAAACAGGGTGGCGTCTCCGCGGAGACGCCACCCTGTTCGATTGCTGGCGGTGCGTCAGCGCAAGCCGCGGATGGGGAGCATCGGAGCTTCGAGGGCCACCCGGTACACGTTGTTCGTAACCGCGAACAGGACATACTGCGACACCAGGCCGATCAGCTCCAGCATCGTGTCGGTGGGCAGCTGCGATCCATACGCCTCCCATGCCGCATCACCGATCGTGCGCCGCTCCACGATCTCATCGGTGAGCACCAACAGCGCGCGCTCACGTGGCGACACGAAGACGTCGTACGTCCCCGCCAGCACGCCATCCATTTCCGCGGCCGTGACGCCGAACTCCTCGGCCACCGGCACGTGGTGCCGCCACACGTATTCGGAGTCGTACAGCACCCCCATGCGCAGGATCACCAACTCCTGCTCGCGCACCGACAGGCTCATCACCTGCTTCGCGGTGACCCAGTATTCCAGAAACGTGCCCAGCGTGTTGGGGGCGTGCATCAAGGTGCCCACCACGTTCACGGGGGCGTTCTCCCCCTTGAGTCCCTTGCCGGGAATGCGCGCCATGGTGGCCTCCCATTCAGGGCGGAGCGCCGTGATCGGCAGGGGCGTGATGCGGGGCGTCGTCATGGGGCGGGTGTGAAGGGTGGTACGGTGGGGATGCGGCGCGGGATGCGGCGCGGGGATGCAGAGTCCGGCCGGCTCGAACACGTTAGCAGATGGTGACCAGCTGGACTATGACATATTGTTCATCAGCATTTCGCCCCCGCATGCGCGCCCCTCCCCCCTGACTCCCCATGGCTGACGCCGACGCCCTGTCGCGCCGTATCGCCTCTCTCGTCGATTGGATTGCCCCATGTCAGGGCACGCCGATCGAGCGGTGGCGCCATCGGATTCTGGGCGCCACGCTGCTTTTTCTGGCCGTCCTGCTGTTGCTCCCTATCGCGACGGCCGTGCTCGTGGGCGTGCGCGAGGGCGCGTATGCGGTGGTGATTATCGACGCCGGGGCGTACGGCCTGCTCCTGAGCATGCTGCTGAGCCGGCGAATGCCGTACGCGTGGCGGGCCGGTGTGCTCCTTGGGCTGCTGGGGGCCGTGGGCGCGTTCTTTACCATCTCCTTCGGTCCGCTCAGTTCGTCGATGGTCTGGTTACTGGCGCTGCCGGTGGCATCGTCGCTGCTGCTGGGGCTCCGCGCCGGCACCGTCGCGCTTTTCGCGTCGATGACCTGCGTGGCATACGTGGCGGTGGGGATTGCCCGCGGCACCGAAGCCTGGGCCATCGACGCCAACTTCTCGCTTGAACGCTGGCTGGTGATCGGGGCGACGCTCTTTGTGATGGGGCTCTTCCTCATGCTGGCCACGGCCGTGATCGCGACCGGACTCGGCAACGAGGCCACGGCACGGGCGTCGGCCGAAACGGAACGCGCGCGGCTTGTCGACGCCATGGAACAAAGCGACGGCATCGTGATCCTGATCGATCCGGCGGGGCAGGTGACATACGCCAACGCGGCCGCCCGGGCCGCCGCCGCCGACCGGATGCCGTTCACCGAGCTGCCGCCGTGGGGCACGGTGTTGCAGGGGAACACGTGGGAGGGGACACTCGAACTCTGCCCGCCGGGCACCGAGCCGGTGGCGATGTCGGGCGCGCTGTGTCCGGTGCGCGAGGCGGACGGTACGCTAGCCTACGTACTGGCCACCCTGCGCGACGTCCGCCGGGAGCGGGCCCTTGAAGACCGCCTGCGGCACGACCAGCGTCTGGCTGCCATCGGCACGCTCGCGGGGGGCATCGCCCACGACTTCAACAATCTCCTGCAGCCCATCTACGGCAATGCCGAGGTGGCGCTCGTGCAGCTGCCGTCCGGACACCCCGCGACGGCCGCGTTGGGCGACATCGTGCAATCGGCCGAGCGGGCCCGCGTCCTCGTGCGGCGCATCCTCAGCTTTTCACGCACTGAGCGCGAAGCACGAGGCCCGCTCGATCTGGGCAGCCTCGTCGAGGAGACGGTGCGCCTGTTGCGGGCGACCGTGCCCTCCACCATCGAGATCGAAACGGCGGTGGAGCCACGCGTCATCGTGGAGGCCGAGGCGGGCGAAGTGCAACAGATCCTGCTCAACTTGTCCAGCAACGCGGCCCACGCGATGCCGGGGGGCGGGACCGTCTGGCTCGACGTCCGCCGCGTGTCGCTGCCCCCGGGCTCCGACCTCGCGCTGGCCATGCCGGGCGTGTCGGAAGCCGCCTGCCTGCGCGTCGCCGACAGCGGGAACGGGATGGATGCCGCGACACTCCGCCGCATTTTCGAACCGTTCTTCAGCACCAAGCGCGGCGGACAGGGCTCCGGGCTTGGGCTGGCCATGGTGCATGCCACGGTGACCGGACTCGGTGGGATCGTGCTCCCCGAGAGCGCGCCGGGAGTGGGCACCACGATGCGCGTGTATCTCCCCCTCACGGCGCAGCCGCTGGCCACGCCGATC
>CANJOX010000301.1 GCA_947475795.1 Gemmatimonadota bacterium | reverse complement strand
GTCGCTCGTGGCGCGCCTGCGCGGGCGGGCCTCGGGCAAGAAGCCAATGCTGCTGATGGCGCATCTGGACGTCGTGGCTGCCAACCGGAGTGATTGGCCGACTGATCCGTTCACGATGATCGAGAAGGACGGCTGGTACTACGGGCGGGGTTCCGAAGACAACAAGGCCGGTGTGGCGGCAATCATCGCGAATATGGTGCGCTGGAAGCGCGAGCAGTTCGTACCCGACCGCGACATCGTGATCGTGCTCTCGGCCGATGAGGAGACCACCAGCGGCTCGATGATGTGGCTGCTCACGAATCACCGCGCGAAGCTCGACGCGGAATACGCCCTCAACACCGACGCCGGCGGCGGGGCGCTCGATCAGGGCACGCCCGTGTCGAACTCGGTGCAGGCGGCGGAGAAGGTGTTCGCCAACTTCAAGGTCGAGGTCACGAATCCCGGCGGGCACAGCTCGGTGCCGCGGAAGGACAACGCGATCTATGATCTCTCGGCGGCCCTGGTCGCGTTCGGCGCCTCGGAGTTTCCCATCCGACTCACCGAGGTGTCGCGCGCCTATTTCCAGCAGAGCGCAGCCACGCAGACCCCCGACGTGGCCGCCCTCATGCGCGCGGTGGCGGCGCAGCCGATGAGCCTGACGGCTGCCCATTCACTGGCCGCCACGAATCCGTACTGGAACTCGGTGATGCGCACGACGTGCGTGGCCACGCTGCTCGCGGGCGGACATGCCGACAACGCACTGCCGCAGCGCGCCTCAGCGAACGTCAATTGCCGCATGCTCCCTGATGAGGTGCCCGACTCGGTGCGGGCCACCATTCAGCGTGTGGTGGGATCGCTGGCCAAGGTCACGGCCGATGGCCCCATCACGCCGAGCCCGGCGTCGCCGTTACGCGCGGATATCATGGGCGTGGTGGAGCGGCTCACGAAGGAGCGATTCCCTGGCGCTGTGGTGGTGCCCGAGATGTCCACCGGTGCCACCGACGGCCTGTTCACGCGCAATGCCGGCATCCCCACCTACGGCATTTCGGCCATCTTCTTCGAACAGCTGGAACCGAGCCGTGCCCACGGCCAGGATGAGCGCGTGGGGGTGAAAGCGTTCCACGACAGCGTGGAATTCTGGTACCGCATGGTGAAGCAACTGGCATCGCCGGCGATTACGCCGTAGCCGGTTACGCCGTCGGCTGGCGCAGCGGCTTCACGGCGAGGGTGAGCACGAAACCGACGGCGAGGAGGCCGGCCAGCAGCATCAGTGGTTGGTCGTAGATGTGGACGCGCGGCTCGCCCGGGGCCAGCGCCGCGCGGGCGCGTTCGGAGAGTTGGGTGATGATCACCGGTCCCACCACGGCGGCGACGCTCCACGCGGTGAGCACGGCGCCGTGGATGGCGCCCACGTTGCGCGAGCCGAACAGGTCGGCCAGAAACGCCGGAATGGTCGCGAAGCCGCCGCCGTACATGGTGAACACGGTGAGCAGGCAGGCCAAAAACGGCCACCAGGCACCCACCTGCGCAAAGCGTGGAATGGCCAGAAAGAGCGCGCACTGCACCACGAAGAAAATGAGATACGTGGTCCGTCGGCCGAGGAGGTCCGATGCGCTCGACCAGAGCAGCCGTCCGCCGGCATTAAACAGGCTGATGACGGCCACCACCGCGGCGGCCTGCTGGGGCGTGCGACCGAAGAGATCCTGCATCATCGGCGAGGCCTGGGCGAGAATGCCGATCCCCGCGGTGACGTTCACGCACAGCATCCCCCAGAGCAGCAGGAACTGCGGCGTGCGCACGGCCTCGCTTCGCGTGAGGTTCGCGGTCACCGCCGTGGTGTCACCGGGCTCGCCCTCCGGGGGCGGTCGTAGCAGCTGGGCGCCGGCCATCATCAGGGCGAAGTAGACACCGCTCAAGACGAACAGCGTGCGCGCCACGCCCAGTTGCTCGATGAGAAAGGCATTCGCGTAGCCGCCGAGAAAGGCGCCGCCACCGAACCCCATGATCGCGAAGCCGGTGGCCATGCCGAGTCGCTCGGGGAACCACTTCACGAGCGTCCGTACCGGGGCGATGTACCCAATGCCACACCCGATGCCGCCGAGGATGCCGAGCCCCACAAAGAGCAGGAGTGGCTGCTGCCAGAGCAGGCCGAGGCCGCCAAGCGCCAGGCCAGCGGCGAAGACGAGGGCCGACGTTCTCGCGGCCACCCGCGCGCCGACGCGCTCCACCCACGGTCCCATGGTGGCCGCGCTCAGCCCCAGCAGCACGAGTGCCGCAGTGAACGTGGTGTACGGTGGACTCCCCCACCACGGCTGCGGCGGGAGCGCGGCGATGATCGGGCGATTGAGCGTACTCCACGCGTACACCGAGCCGATGCCGAGGTGTACGAGGACGGCGCCGAGGGGGATAGGCCAGCGGGATTTCGACATATGGCCAAATAAACCGCATCGGCGGGAATTCTGTGCCCCCGAGGGCTTACCGAAATTCCCAATCGGACCGGTGGGGTTGGTAGGTTGCGCCATGTCCTCGCGCGAAAGTCCGATCGCGGCCCAGCGGGCCCGCAATTCCCGCCTCACGGCCCAAGCGGAAGAGCTGGCGCGGGCCGACCGGGCCGAGCATGGCCTCCCCGAGTTGCCGGTGATCCTGCTGCCGGCGAACTCGCGCAACACGACCGAACTGCCCGAGGAGTCGCGTGACGCGTTTCTCGAGCGGCTGCGTGGCACGATCGCCGAGGCGTTCAGCGAGGCGGTACGCGACAACCGCGCGCCGATGAGTGCCGAGGCCGAGTCGGCGCGCGAGGACGCGGGATGGGCGCTTCCGAGGTCGATCCCGGCGATGCCGGATATCATCGGCGCGAGCTGCGGGACCTGTCGCGGCGAGTGCTGCACGGCGGGCGGTACGCATGGGTTTCTGCACGCCGACAGCATTACGCGGGTACGCGCCCAGCTCACCGACGACGGGGAGACGGTCACCCCGGAGTCGCTGGAGGCGCGCTACGCGTCGCACCTGCCGGCTCGTCATTACCGGGGGTCGTGCGTGTTTCACACCACGGCGGGGTGCCACCTGCCGCGGGCGCTGCGGTCGAATCTGTGCAACCGGTATGTGTGCGGCGGTCTGGCTCAGCTTACCCGGGCGCTGGTGTCATCGGAGCAGACGTCGGCGTATGTGGCGGCCGCCGACTCGGTGCACCTGCGGCGGCTCGCACTGGTCACGGTGACGGGGGCACGGGCGATCACGCTGCGCGACGTGAATTAGCATTCATGGCTTGCGGGCGCCCGCGCCTTCTATAAGCGTTACAGTTTCGAACCTTTCCGCCCGCGGCCGGTGTCCCATCACGTGACCGAACCGATGCCCAAGTCCCTTCGTCGTCCGATCCGCCTGGCTGCCCTGAGCGCCGGGCTCGTCGCTTTGACGGCCTGCGCTACCTCGCGGTCGGCTTCGTCAGCCGGACCGGCGTTCCAGATGGGCGATGCCGGCGCGCTCGTGCGCGCGCGCGCCGACAGCCTGCGCTATCCGTGGGTGAAGGCCGACGTCGACTTCATGAGCGGCATGATCCACCACCACGCGCAGGCGATCACGATCTCCCGCTGGGCGCCATCGCACGGTGCGAGCGCATCGGTGCAGCGCCTCACGGCGCGCATCATCAATGCGCAGACCGACGAGATCACGATCATGCAGACGTGGCTCAAGGACCGTCGTCAGACGGTGCCGATGGTCGATTCGCTCGGCAACGTGACGATGGCCGGCGCGGGCCACGACATGGCGGCCATGCCGGGCCACGATATGGCGGCCATGGGCGGCATGGCCATGGGCCAGATGTCGATGCCGGGCATGCTCACCGATGCGCAGCTCAAGGAACTCGACGCGGCGCGCGGCGCCGAGTTCGACCGATTGTTTCTCACCTACATGATTCAGCACCACCGGGGCGCCGTCTCGATGGTAAAGACGCTGTTCTCGGCGCAGGGCGCGGGGCAGGATGAAACCGTGTTCAAGTTCGCGAACGATGTCGAGGTCGATCAGAGCACCGAGATCAAGCGCATGTTCACGATGATGTTGGAGATGGGATTCGCTCCGCCGGCGTAACACGACGCGCTGGTTGGGCGAGCTGTTGGACGTGATGTCGTTGGATGACCACCACCTTTTGAACACAGGAACAGACATGTCAGAAGCACTTCCGCGTCGTCGCGGGGCGAGTGTTGTCACAGGCTACGCGGCCGTGGCGCTGCTGGGCCTTGCGGCGTGTGCGCCGTCGAAGCCCAAGACCGCACCGACGCCCATGAACGATCCGCGCGTCGGCCTCAAAGCCGGCTTGTTCGACGCCGGCGAAGCGATCTCGAACATGAAGGTCGTGGCGAAGGCGGTCTCGCCGCCGGGCTTCCTGGGCATCACGAATTCCGACCTCGCCTTCACCGGCAAGTACGCGATTCAGGGCAACTACAATGGCCCGGTGATCTGGGACATTTCGAACCCGGCCAAGCCGGTGCTCGTGGTGGCCTACTCGTGCCCCGCGTCGCAGAACGACATCTCGGTGTACAAGAACCTGATGTTCATGTCGGCCGAAGCGAACAACGGCCGCGTGGACTGCAAGCCG
>CANJOX010000300.1 GCA_947475795.1 Gemmatimonadota bacterium | reverse complement strand
GGACCGGCTGCCGGTGGCGTATCAGCTCATGCGGCGCCCTGACGGGGCCGTGACCCGGCGCTACAGCTGGCGCGCCATCCGCGCCCTGCTCCCCCGCGATCCATGGGCCACCATCAACGCGTTGGCGCTGCCGGTGCTGCTCATCGACCGCCGGTCACCCGCCGACGCACGCGTGCCGCGCACCGACCGGCACGAGGCGCTGTCGTTGCCACCCAGCGCGTCACGGTGGAGCGCCACCACCTGGCGGGCATTCGAGCGCTGGACCGCACCATTTGCCGCCGACGCCGCCCTCGGGGCAACGATCCTGCCCTTCGTTCCGGTGCCCGTGTTCGACACCGCGCGGTAGCGCACGGCGCGGCTATGCACCGCGCGACTGCCGGTCTTCCTACTTCGACGGAAACGGACGCGGCGCGGGCAGGCGGTCGGCAAAGCGCCACGGCGCCGCCCCGTCACGGGTGAGCGGCACGTTGGCGAGGCGCGCGCGCACCATCGCGATCGGCATCGGACCGCCCCGCAGTACGGCGTCGTGGAACGCGCGGTCGGTCATCCGCTTGGTGGTCACGAGTTCGGCGTACAGCGCACGGAGCTGCAGCCCCCCCAGCATGTACGCCGCCTGATAGATGGGCGAGTACGACCCGTTAAACGAGCGACGGATCTCCCCTTCGGCGTTCGCACGCTCGAACGGCACCTTGTCCACGACGTACTCGATGGCCTGCTCCGGCGTCATCTTGCCCAGGTGGAAGCTGAGCGAGAACACGATGCGCGCGCTGCGATGCATGCGCCACGCGAGCGCCCCCAGCCGGTCTTCCGGCGTGACATGAAAGTCGCGGTCCCAGAGAAACATCTCCCAGTACAACGACTGCCCTTCGTTCCAGAACGGCGTGGAGAACACGCGCCGGTGCGTGTTGTAGCGTGCCGTCATGAACCCCTGCAGATGGTGCCCGGGGTTGAGCTCGTGGAAGACCGTGGCGCGTGAGAAGTGCGGATTGTTGCCGCGCATGCTCATCAGCTTCTCGTCGTCGGTCATCGCATCGGTCGGGTACGACACCTGGATCGTTTCGCCGCCCAGGAAGAAGGGCGAGACACGCTGCCGCTCGGGCGACATCATCTCCATGCGCCAGTCCTCGCGGGCCAGCGCCGGGATGGTGACCCAATCGTGCGCGGCAAAGAAGGCGTCGGCTTCATTCGCGAGATCACGGATGAGGTCCGGCTGCTTCCCGGGCTCCACGTACATGTTCTTCACCCGCTCCATCGCCGCCTTCCAGTCATCGCCGAGTCCAAGCTCGCGCGCCGCTTTCTTCGCTTCGGCCAGACTGAACGCGTACTCCTGCTCGGCAATCGCAATGAGTTCATCCGCCGTGTACGGAATCATGGCGTGCCGCAGATCGGCGGCGAGTCCCTCGGCGCCGATCGGATCGCCGATGATGGGCTCGTTGGCCGCCGCCGCATTGCGCGGTGCCTGCCCCGCGCCGCCACCGCTTCCGCCACCGGCGGCCGCCACCACGGGCGCGGGCTGGATGCCGACCACGCGCGTGCGGATGGTGGTCGCATAGCGCCGCATCGCCTCATCGAGCTTCTGATAGGGGTTGGCGGCCCACCACGAGAACAGCGGATCGTAGCCGTTGTAGTAGCGATACCAGACGCCTACGGTGTTACGGATCTGATCCAACTGCTCGGCAGCACGATTTCCTACGGTGCGCGACACCTTCGGCGCCAGCACCCGCGTCGGTCGCGCGGCGCCGTTCGCGCTGTCCCCCGCCGGCCGCGCGGGGATGGGCTCCAGCAGCGCCCGCAGGCTGTCCACCTCGCGCGTCAGATCGGCCAGCGTGCGCGCCGAGGCCTGCGCGTTGATCGTCACGAGGTCGCGGCGGGCGTCCTGCAACGCCAGCGCGCGGTCGGCAAACGGGAGTAACGGCCGCACCTCGGCGCGCTGCACATCGGCGCGATCCATCAACGCGAGCTGATAGCGCAGGTGGTTGTCGAGCAGCACATAGTCCGCCTTCCCTTCCGGCGAGAGACGGTCGAACGCGAGCGCGCCGAGCTGCGTCCGCCACGCGCCGTAGAAGGCACGAATGCGTGCCCGCTGCGCGGGGGAATCGGGGGCATCGTAGCGTCGCTGCACCCCCTGCTGATCGGCGGCGAAGCGCGCGACGACGTCCGCCAGTTCACTCGTGCGGCCGGACACCAGCGCCCCGAGGTCGGGGACGCCGGCCGCCGGATCAGCGGGGAAGAGCTGTCGCGTGGTGGGCTTCACCCCGCCGGGCTGCGCCGGCAGGAGCAGCGGAACGCACCACAACGAGGCGGCCGTGAGGACGGCACGGAACGGTCGGATCACGGCGAACTCCTGAAGTGCGGGCGGATGTTAAACGGCGGCGGCGACCGGCGGCGGGCTGTACGGCAGGTGGATCGTGAACGTGGCACCGTGCTGCAACGACGACACCACGTTGATTGCCCCACCGGCCTGCCGGACGATACCGTCCACCGTGGCGAGCCCGAGGCCGGTGCCTTCACCGATCGCCTTGGTCGAAAAGAACGGCTCGAACACGTGCGACAGCGCATCGGGCGGAATGCCGTGCCCTTCGTCCTTGACGACGAGCACGACCACGCGCCCCGGCGCCATGGACAACGCGTCGGCGCGTGAGGCATCGATCACGTCGTCGGACACATACAGGCGCAGCGTACCGCCCTCGGGCATCGCGTCACGCGCGTTCACCGACAGATTCACGATGACCTGATCGAGCTGGGACTCATCGATCCACACGGCGGCGTCCGCGCAACGCACCGACACGTCGAGCGAAACATCGGCCCCCAGCAGCCGCTCGAGCATCGTGGCCATCTGCTGGACGTGCACGCCGAGATCCAGATACTGCGGTTCAACGGTCTGCTGGCGCGCATACGCCAGCAGCTGGCGGGTGAGCCCGACGGCACGATCCGCCGCGGCCGCCGCCTCATCCACGTCATCGCGCTTTGCATCCGACGGCGGGATGCGCTCCTGCAGCAAGGTCAGGTTGCCGCGGATGATCATCATGATGTTGTTGAAATCATGCGCGATACCGCCGGCGAGCCGGCCGACCGTGGCCAGCCGCGCGCTGCGCTCTTCCTCGGCAATCTGGGAGCGGAGATCGGTGAGATTGACGGCGCTGGCCGAGGCCCCGATGATCACGCCCTCCGTATCACGCAGCGGGAGCAGCGTCACCGCGTACTCCTGCTCGGGCCCGAGCCGCAGATTCTGCGTGACCGTGTCACCGGCCAGTGCACGCGACCACGCGCCTCCGTCGGCCAGCCGCAGATGCTCCAGCAGCTGCGTGGCGGCCGGCGAGGCGGCCACGAGCCGACCGTCGGTGTCAACCACGGCAATCGCCTCGGGCGCGCCCGCGAAAAAGGATTCCAGGCGCGCCGATGAGGTACGCACCGCCTCCAGAATCGCCGCCCGGTCCTGCTCGGCCACCTGCCGCTGTCGGACGGCCAGGGCCAGGAGAATGTGCGACAGCCCCATGATGAACGCGTAGCTCTGCGCCCACGCGAGGCGGTAGAACGTGTCCCCCTCCAGCTTCCCGAAGATCCCGTTGCCGCTCAGCGTGGCCGACACGAGCGCCACGGCCACCAGAATCGAGCCCCACATGGTGGTCCCCACGCCGAGCCGGAACGCGGACCAGAGCAGCAGCGGATTCACGAAGATGCCAAGCGGCACCCGGCTAAAGCCGCCCGTCACGGGAGCCGACGACGCCGCAATCCCCAGCACGATCAGCAGTTCGAAAAAGAACAGCCGCTCGAGGAACTGCACGCGCACGGTCCGGCGGGCGGTGTCGAGTTGCCGCTGGCGCAGGTACATCAGCGCGGGGACCAGCAGCAGCACCCACGAGATCTCCGAAATCCACCACGTGAGCACGGCCCGCGTGAACGAACCGCGCCCCAGCGCGGTGTAGGCCGCGCCGCCGAGCAGCGCCGCCGCGGGGAGTGTGATCAGCCCCGCCACCACGGCGAACCGGGTGAGCTCCTTCGGCCGCTCGAGGTCGGGCGTGCGCCCGAACATCCGCTCCGTGAGTTCGACCGTACCCCACTCCCCAGCCACGTGCGCGACCAGCAGCAGCAGTTGCAGCGGGAGCGGCGCGGGCAGGAACAACGCGAGCGCCACGTACTGCATCGTGGCCAGCGCGACGACCATGAGCGGGCGCAGGGCGCGCGGCGTGAGGAACAGCGAGACGATGCCGATGGCCGTGGCCGGCCAGACCCCGAAGTTCTCGCCGGAGCGGAGCGTGGCCGCCAGCGGCATCCCCACCACGAGCAAATACAGGACCGATACCGCCATCATCGATCGGCCAAAATGGACGAAGGCGAGCGGCGCGTCGCGGCTGCCGGCGCTGACCGGTGAAGGACTCGTCATGTAAGGGAAGTACCCGCGGAACGCGGCGGATGGCAACCCCCGGTCACGACGGCGCCGACTCCGCGAGGATCGTTTCGAGCGCCTCCCAGCGCTCCATCAGGGCGGGGATGGCCGCTTCGAGTTCAGCGACGCGCTGGCGGAGCGTTGCGAGCACCGCCGGATCACGGATCACGGCCGGATCGGCCAGTGACGC
>CANJOX010000299.1 GCA_947475795.1 Gemmatimonadota bacterium | reverse complement strand
TGGACCAGATGTCGTGCGCAATGACCTGCAGTTCCCACACGTCGTCGGCTTCGTACGGTGCCGGTTTGTTGATCACGCCCAGCACCATCCGCAGGCGGTTGCCCTCGGCGATCGGCAGCGTGACGTACCGCGCGACGGAGGGATCGTTGACCGTGTCCGGCTCGACGACGTTCATGACGACCGGCTCGCGTGTGCGCGCGGCGCCGGCCCAGACACCGGCTGCCAGCTCGGGAGTCGCAGTGAAGCCCGGGACCGTGCCACCGCCAGCTACCCTGCGCTGCGCCGGGCCATCCCAGCAGGTGGACGCGATGGTGGATTCATCGTCGCTGACCACGTGGATGTAGCAGGCCGCGCTGCCGCTGAGGCGCAGCGCCTGATCGACGCCGAACTGCAGGATCTCCCGTTCTTCGAGTGAGCCGGCCTTCTGGCTGATGTCGAGCATGGCGTTCATCCACATGTCGCGGCGCTGGAGTCGCGTGTTGGCCGCCGCCAGTTCTCCGGTCCGTTCGGTGACCAGATCCTCGAGGTGCGCGCGGTAGCGCTGCAGTTCGTCGGCCGCTTCCACTTCTTCGGTCACGTCCTGCGCCGATCCGACCGCCCGCAGTGCCTCGCCTTCCTCGTCGTACTCGATGCGCGCGCGCAGCAGCGCATGCCGCACGGTGCCTCGCTGCGTGGTGATGCGGCAGGTGATTTCGAACGGCTCGTGTTCCCTGACGGCGCGCCTGAGCGCCGCGCGAATGCGCTCCGGTTCGCCGGGCACCAGCGCGGCCATCACGATCTCTTCGGTCGTTGCGCCCCGTGTGGCCTTGAGATCGAGGAGCGCGATGAGCTCCCGGGAGCAGTGCTGCTCCGCGGCCGGGAAGTCGTAGCCCCAGCTGCCCAGGCGCGCGATCTGCTGTGCTTCGCGCAGCATGATCTGGCTGGTGCGCAGTTCGGTGAGATCGATCCAGCCGATGATGATTTCGTCGCCGCTGCGGGTGACCACCGCCTGTACGAGCCGGTCGCTGCCATCGCGGCGCCGGACGTTGTATTCACGGACGTGTTTGGCGGTGGCGCCGGTGCCGAGCTCCGCCAGATCACGCCGGAACACCTCCAGGGTCTGCACGCGGTAGACCGGATCGGCGAAGAAGCGCGCAAAGCTGGCTTCGAGCGTGGGCAGCTCGTCGGGTTGGTAGCCGAAGAGGTCGATGAAGGCGCGGTTCACGCGCTGCACCCGTCCGCTGGCTTCCTCCACCACGTAAGTGGCGACCGGCAGCGACTCGAAGTGATTCCGGAAGCGTTCCTCGCTGCGCCGCCGGCGCTGTTGTTCTTCCGCCCGCCGGGCTTCCGTGGCGACCGACTGCAGCACGAGGGTGAGGATGCGGGAAATCTCCCCGAGCAGCGAGACCAGCTCCGGATCAAAGGCGCCCGCCTCGCGATGGTAGAACATCACCGCGGCGGTGGTTTTGCCGTCGAGCGTGATCGGGAGCGCCATCGACGAGCCGATGTCATACTGCTGCGCGACCTCGTGCCAGAGTGCCGTGTCCGCGCTGCGCTGGAAGTCATTCTCCACCACGGGGAGTCCGGAGCCGAGCGCTCGCCCCATGGGGCCCCGGCTGGTGGCCAGCGCCGGATCGACGGTGATGTGGATGTCAGTCAGGTACGCGGCGGCGTCGCCGTCGGCGGTGATGATGCGGACGGTACCCGTGGTGGCATCGACCTCACCGACGCACGCCAACACGAAGTCGCCGTCCTGCACGGCGCTGCGGCACACGAGATCGAACGCCCCCTCTCGCGAGCGCATCTGGAACAGTTGCTCGCCCACCCGGTTCAGAAACGCATACAACCGGTTGACCCGCTCGAGGCGGCGGCGGGCGGCGATGTCGTCGGTGATGTCGCGCACAAAGGCGAAGAGCTGGCCGCGTTCCCCGGCGTCGAGTGCGGTGGCACTGACATCGAGATCGATGACTGTGCCGTCCTTGCGCCGCCAGCGACTGGCGTAGCGTTCCCGCCGGATGGCGCGCAGTCGCTGCAGCGTGTCGTCGGCTGTGGCGCTGTCTCCGGGCACCTTGAGGTCGGCGAGCGTCATCGCCAGCAGTTCCTCGGTGGTGAAGCCGGTCATCGTGGTGATGGCGTCGTTGACCTCGATGATGCGGCCATCGGCGTCCACCACGATGTAGCCGTCGATGGAGGACTGGACGACGCTGAGGGCACGATCGGCGATCTGTCCCGCCTCGCGCGCGCTGCGCCGCCGCTCACGGAGAATCGCGTTACGTCCGCTGAGGAGCAGCAGCGCCGTGAGGAGCACGACGGCCAGGGAGAGCGCCACGGCCGCGAGGCGGATGGGCTGTTCGGCCTCCGTGCGGTCGACGTTGGCCACGAGCACCCAGGGCGAGCCCGATACGTCAGCGATGCCGCTGATGACTTCGATGTTCCGGAAATCCCGTGCCACGTCGCCGCGAATGAACCGTTCGACCACGGCCGTCGGGAAGTGTCGCACGGGGAGTCGAGTGGACCGATCGACGTACCGCGTGGACATCACGAGCGCGGAGTCACGCTCCTGCTGAATCAGCAGCCCTTCGTAGGAGCGGCCGGGCACTTCGGCCTGCAGCAACGGGAAGAGGTGCTGGGCGGCGTCGAGGACCAGGTACAGCGCCCCCTGCGGTGGCCCGGCCGAATCGCCCCGCACCCAGACCGGCGTGGCGATGCCGTATTCCATGAAGCCTTCGGCGGACGGGTGCAGCTCGATGGTCTGCGTGCGCCCGGTGGCGACGGCGCGTGACAGGGCGGCGAGCGATTGCGGCCCGAGTGCGTCGGGGTGTCGCTGTGCGACGACGGCCAGCGTGCGATCGAGCAGCACGATGTTGTGGTAGCCGTACGCGTGAGCCACATCGTCCATGATGTCCGGGAGCCGGGCACGGGCACTCGCCCGCGCGGCGGTGGCGCTCGTGCTGTCCAGGGATTCGCGCGTTTCGAGGCGCTTGGCAATCACCCACCCGTCCCCGACGCGTTCGTTGAGATGCGAGCGGATCGCCGTGGCGCGCGTGCGCGCGAGGGAGGTCAACAGCGCCTGCGTCTGTGACCGGACGTCGCGGGCGTAGGACTGATAGGCGGTCATCGCCAGCACCACGATCAGCGCGACGACGAGGGTCAGGGCGACGACAAGGCGATACTGCCGCCAGCGGCGGGACGGGCGTGCGTTCATGCTTTAAAAGATCGGCTCGCGGACGGCGCGGGATGAGTCCGGCAGCCCAAAAAACAGGGGGGAGCGGCACCTGCCGCTCCCCCCTGTCCGACCCCCTGTCGGCCGCCGGATCAGGGCGTGCCAGTCACATTGGGGTTCGCGCCGCGTTCTTCGAGACTGATCGGCATGCAGGTGCTGCGTCCCTGCAGGGCGGTGTTGCGCCCGTCCGCCAGCCAGCGGCGGAGGTCGAACAGGCGGCGCCCTTCCAGCCACAGCACCGCCCCGCGCTCGCGCATCAGGTGCGCCCAGGCGGCATCGATGGTGGTCGCGGTGAGGGGTGTCAGCGTCGCCGCCGTCCGCCCCTGGTTGATGAGGAGCATCGCGTTGGTGAGGTCGTTGGCCCGGAGGGCTGCCTCGGCGCGGATCAGCAGCATTTCCGTGCCCTTGGCGAGTGCCACGGGATCTCCCAGCGTGAGGTACTTCTTCTGGCGGAAGAAGTTGGTGGCGCCGTCCTGCCCCTTGGTAATCGCCGTGCCCGTCTTCACGGTGTCGTACAGCACACGCGGATCGCGGTCGGCCACCCACACGGTGTTCCACACGGTCACTTCACGGCGGGTGATGGTCTGGGCGGCCAGATCCATGTTCTCGCGCGTGGTGTTCAGGGAGAAGACCGCATTGTGCCGGAAGGTGACCGGTACCAGCGCGGCGTCGGCCACTGCCTCGGCCCACTTGCCCTGATCGGCGTACACCTGCGCGCGGCCGGCGAGCGCCGCGTTGGTGAGCGCCGTGTTGTTGAGCGTGCGGGAAATGGTGAGCGCGCGCGTGAACAAGCTTTCGGCACGGACGAAGTGCGAGCTGCTGGGCAGCGCCGGTCCGCCGTCGTACACCGCGTTGCACACGTTCTCGCCAAGGAAGCGATTGGCGTAGCCGGCGTACAGATACGCCCGCGGGGTGTTGACGTTCGTCTCGAAGGCCGTGCCCAGCACCGTCTTCATGCGCGCCAGGCCGGCTTCGGCCACGTAGCGCGCGGTGTGCAGGCGCGCCCAGTCGCCGTTCACGTCTTCGGGGCCGATCGTGCCGGCGGCGAACCGACGCTCAGCGGCGAAGTTGCCGGAGTGCGCCAGCTCGAAGGCGGCGAGCGATCCGCGGGTGAGGTAGTTGCCGATGGCGTTGGAGAGATCGCCCCCCATGCCATTCACGAGCGCCGGAATGGCGCTGGCATTGTTGAGATCCGCGTCGAGGAGCGGACCGGGGTTGGTAACCTTGAAATCACAGCCGCCGAGGAGGGCGGCGAGGGCGATGGCGGCCGCCGGCATGGCGCGGCGGGTCATCGGGGAGAAGGCAGTCATAGTGGGCATCAGAAGCTCGTCCTCACGCTGAACAAGAACGTGCGATACGTCGAGAAGTTGTAGTAGTCGCGGCG
>CANJOX010000298.1 GCA_947475795.1 Gemmatimonadota bacterium | reverse complement strand
GAGTTCGCCCCGCATCTTCGAAGGACTGGGCGAAGCCACACGCCACGGCGAGGCCGCTGGGGATCGTCGCGAACGTCCGGCCGGCGCACCGGCCCGTCCGTCGGTGGCGGGACGCGGCCCCACCCAGTGTCATGACATCACGACCTATCCGGCCGTCGGTCTCGCCGGTGGTGCCTGCAGCGGCTACGGCATTTTGCTCGACATCCGCGACATCAAGAATCCGAAGCGCATCTACGCCGCCGCGGACACGAACATGTCGGCGTGGCACTCCGCCACGTTCAGCAACGACGGCAGCAAGGTGCTCTTCTCCGACGAGTGGGGCGGTGGTTCATCGCCGCGCTGCCGCGCCACCGACAAGGTGGAATGGGGCGCCGACGCGATCTTCGTGCGCAACGGCGACAAGCTCGACTTCAAGAGCTATTTCAAGCTCCCCGCCGCGCAGACGAACAACGAAAACTGTGTCGCGCACAACGGCTCGCTGATTCCGATTCCGGGTCGCGAAGTGATGGTGCAGTCGTGGTATCAGGGTGGCATCAACGTGTTCGACTGGACCGATCCCAATCACGCCTACGAGATCGCGTTCTTCGACCGCGGTCCGATGGACTCCACCGCGCTCGTCAGCGCCGGTCACTGGTCGGCCTACTGGTACAATGGCCTGATCTACGGCTCGGAGATTGCCCGCGGCCTCGACGTGTGGGAACTCACGCCGAGTGAGTTTCTGTCGAAGAACGAACTGGATGCCGCCAAGCTCGTGAAGTACGCGTACTTCAACGCGCAGGAGCAGCCGCAGGCCGTGTGGCCGGCGGCGTTCGTCGTGGCGCGGGCGTACACCGATCAGATGGCGCGCAACAGCGCAGTACCGAAGGCATGGCTGGATGGCGTGCTGGCGCAGCTGGCCACGGCGGAGAAGGCCAAGGGCGGTGCGCGGTCGTCTGCCCTGAATGCGCTGGCGGCGCAGCTCGACAAGGACGCGGCGGCGAGTCCGGAGTCGGCGCGCGTGCAGGCGCTCAGTGGTGTCGTGAAGGGCCTCGCCAAGTAGTTCGCGAAGTCACTCGCAAAATCAAACGCGGCGGGTCCGATGGAACGGACCCGCCGCGTTTGTATGCTCGACCGAGTCTACGGCACGATGCGCGGCGCCGGCCCGGCCCGATCCACGACCTTCGGCAGCCCCTTCGCATCCAACTGCGCATTGAGCGGAGCCAGCTCGCTCGCCAGCACGCCGTCGATCGCGGCCAGATGCTGCTTGAGCTGTTCGCGCAGAATCCCGTCCACCTCGACATGCTGCGTCGTCGGCGTGAAATCGGAGCTCGACATGCCGTTGGCGAGGTACCCGATTTTCGAGATCAGCATCGAGCCGAAGCGGACGCCATCCTGCCCCTGACCGGTCTGACGCAAATCCACCAGCTTCATCTCGACCTCGATCAGCTTGGCGTCGAGCGCACGGATGGCGCGAACAACGTCGGCATCGGTGGACAGGCGCTGCACCTGCTGCAGCTGCAGTCGCACCGACTCCACCCGATGTACCGCCGATCCCGCATCGTTGAGCTGCTGTTTGATGCCGGCCAGCAGCTTCACTTGCGCGGCAATTTCGGCCTCGGTCCCACCGCTGTTCGGATCCTTGCGAACCTCCAGCGGCTGCGTCTGTGAGACGCCATCCACGATCAGGCGCACGGCATACGTTCCCGGCGGCATGAGGATCGACAGCCGACTCGTGCCGGGGGCGGTGCGCCCCTGCGGGCCCGCCACGATGTGCTCCGCATACAGAGGGCTGGTCAGCAGCCGCACGTCCATGCTGGGCTCATCGCGCAGATCCCACGCCAGGCGATTCACACCGGCCGAGTTCGATCCGCGCAGCGTGCGGACCACCTTCCCCGCCGCATCGAGAATCTCCACGGTCGGTGCCGCCTTGGCCGACGCGCGTAAGTAGTAGTTAATGCTCGCCCCGTACTCCGGGTCGTCGCCGGCCGTGGGGTCATCGTACTGTGTGCTCGGCGCCGTGATGCCGCGATAGCGATACGCGGCGCGGGGCTGGAAGAGATGCGCCCCCTTGTCGAGGACCGACGCATCGAGCTGCTGCAGCGGCGCGAGATCATCGAGAATCCAGAAGCCGCGTCCGTAGGTCGAGATCACGAGGTCGTTGAAGTGCTCCTGCACCACGATGCCCGACACCGGCGCGTGCGGCAGGTTGTTCTGCAGCGGCAGCCAGTGATCGCCGGCGTCGTAGCTCAAGTAGATCGCGTTCTCGGTGCCGAGATACAGCATGCCGCGACGCGTGGGATCTTCGATGATGACCTTGGCGTAGCTCAGCATGCTCTTCGGAATGCCCGCCACGATCTTCGTCCACGTCTTTCCGAAATCCGTCGTGCGATACACGTACGGATCGCGATCGTTCTCCTGGTGTGCGTCGATCGTGAGATAGGCCGTGGCCGCATCCCACTTGCTGGCGGCGATGGACCGCACCGATCCCCATGCCGGAATTCCCGGCACATTGGACGTGAGATTGGTCCACGTGGCACCATCGTCGCGCGAGAGCTGCACGAGCCCGTCGTTGGTTCCCACCCAGATCACGCCCTTTTGCTTTGGCGACTCCGCGATCCCGTACACCACGCCGGCGTACTCGACCCCGATGTTGTCGGGCGTGAGCCCACCCGAGCTCTTCATCTTGGATCGGTCGTTGCGCGTCAGGTCGGGGCTGATCACCTGCCAGCTGTTCCCGCCGTCGCGCGTGCGATGCACGTGCTGACTGCCGGTGTACACCGTGTTGTGATCGTGCGGCGAGATCAGCAGCGGCGCATCCCAGACGAACCGATACTTGAGCTGTTCGGCGGCGCCATTGGACTGCTGCGGCCACACCTCGACGTTGCGGAACTGCCGACGATTCTCCTCGAAGCGCACCACGATCCCGCCCACCATCCCCGAGCCCGAGGCCGTGCTCCAGATGATGTTCGGATCGATCGGATCGGGCGTCGCCCAACCGCTCTCCCCGCCGCCCACCGAGTGCCACATGCCGCGCGAAATGCCAGCGCCGCGTCCGCCCTGCACCCGGCTGTTGCTCGGCCCGCGGTAGCTCGGCTCGTCCTGCTTGTTGCCGAGCACGTTGTACGGAATGTTGTTGTCGACCGTGACGTGGTAGATCTGCGCGTTGTCGAGACGCTGCTTGAACCACGTGCGACCGCGCGTCGTCGTGATCGAGAGCCCCTGGTCGTGCGCCACAATCTGGCGGTCGGCATTCGTCGGATCAATCCAGATATCGTGGTGGTCACCACCGGGCGCCTCTTCGCCGGCGAGGGTCGTCAGTGACCGGCCGCCATCGATCGACCGCGCATACGAGGCGGTCAGGAAATACATCTCGTTGGCGTTGTCGGGCGTGACGGCCATACGCGAGTAGTAGTGGGCGCGCCCCATCACGTTGCGATCGCGATTGATCAGCGTCCACGTGGCGCCGGCATTCTCACTGCGCCACAGCTGCCCACTCTCGGTGTCCTGACCGTCCCATGGCACACCGTCGCCGGTCTCGATCATCGCGAAAATGCGGTTCGGCTCCGACGGCGCGATCGCCAGCGCGACTTTGCCCACCGGCTTGACCGGCAGGCCGTTCCCCTTGAGTCGCGTCCATGTCGCGCCGCCGTCGGTCGACTTGAACAGCCCGCTGCCGGGGCCACCACTGGTGCGTCCCCACGTGTGGATCTCGATCTGCCACAGCCCGGCGTAGAGCGTGCGCGGGTTCGACGGGTCCATGGCCAGGTCGCTGCAGCCGGTATTCTCGTCCACGAACAGCACCCGCGTCCACGTGACCCCGCCATCGGTGGTGCGGAACACACCACGTTCCTGCTGAGGGCCGTAGGCCGTGCCGAGCGCGCACGCCAGCACCACATCGGGGTTGGTGGGATGGATCGCCAGCCGCGCGATGCGCCCGGTTTTCTCGAGCCCCATCAGCGTCCACGTGGCCCCCGCATCGGTGCTCTTGAAGATCCCCTGACCGATCGAGATGTGGCTGCGAATGTGGGCTTCGCCGGTGCCGGCCCACACCACGTTGCGGTCGCTCGGCGCCACGGCAATGGCGCCCATCGACAGCACCGACTGCTTGTCGAAGATCGAGGCCCAGTGCACGCCGGCGTCCGTGGTTTTGTAGATGCCGCCGGAGGCCGCGCCCACGTAGTACGTGGACGGGTCACCCGCGATTCCGGCGGCGGTGCTGAAGCGATTGCCTTCGGGGCCGATGTGGCGCCATGGCAGTGCGGCGTACGCCGCCGGGGTGACGGCAGGCGGCACGGCCGCAGCGGCCGGCTTGGCAGGCGCTCGCTGCGCGCCGGCGGTGCCGCCAGCGATGCCGGCGGCGACGAGACCCGCGGCCGCGATCAGCGTCGCGGCGAGCGGAGAGCGAAGTACATGCATGAAGACCTCAAAAGGGGGACGTTCCATAAATGGTACGCCCCCCTGAGGCCCTCGTCAAAAACCGCGGCGGCGGGCGATTACGCCATCTTCGCCTGCAACCGGCGATCGATGGCGTCGAGGAACGCCTCCGTGTGCAGGTACGGCGTGTCCTTCGAGATGAGAATGGCCAGGTCCTTCGTCATCTCGCCCGCTTCCACCGCTTCGATGCACACCTGCTCGAGCGTGTC
>CANJOX010000297.1 GCA_947475795.1 Gemmatimonadota bacterium | reverse complement strand
TACCGACGGTCCATCCCGGCGGCGCTCCCGGCACCAGCGTTTCCCCCGTGACCTCGCGGGCATCGGCCGTGCGCAGGCGCAGGCGATAGCGGCGCCCTGGTTGCAGCGCGAGCAGCGAGCGCGGCACCACATAGCGGCCCGTGCCGCGTGTTTTCACCAGCGTTTCGGTGGCCCGCACTCCGACACTGTCGCCGTCTACCAGCAGTCGCACATCGGCGCCCGAAATCGGCGAACCACCGGCGGTACGAATGGGATCGAGCGCGTCGAACTTGAGGCCATCGTTGATGTCCACCCGCCCGGTCAGCGACGATTCCACCAGCACCACCTGTTCCGGCGCATCTGGATTCAACACCGCGTGCACCACGATGGCCGCGGCAGGCGATGCCACCTCCACCGGCGTCGACTCACAGGCCGCCAACATGATGGCCGCGACGAGGCCGCCAATCCATCGCGCGTCGGCTACCATGAGACGGTCACTCCAGCCGTGGGGATGAACGGAAACTGCGAGATCGCGGTACGGGTTGGTGGATTGTCGCTGTAGTCGAAGAAATAGGTGAACACGTTACGCGCATTGTACGCGTTCACAATCGACACATACGGTGCCCATGTGCGCGTGCCGGACTTCGTGCGGGTCACGCTGAGATCCAGCCGCTGAAACAGCGGGAAGCGCGCCCCGTTGCGGGCGCCACCGATAGGCTCCCGGGGTACCTCGAGATTCCCGGTGTTGAAGCTGTTCGTGATAGGATCGTACCGTCGCCGGACCAATTGCCCGACCACATCGGTGAATGGCGTGCCGGTGCCGAGGCCGATGCGCGCGCCGTAGCTCCACGCACCGCCCCGTCGATAGGACGTGACCACGTTCAGATTGTGCCGACGATCTTGCACCGGCGCAAATCGTCCGTCCGCTCCATCTCGCCAGTTCACAGCGAACGAATACGCAATCCATCCTGACAGCCGTTCACTCTCGAGCTGTCGCACCAACAGATCGGCGCCATACGATTGCCCCGTGGTCACGATGAACTCGTCGCCGATCACGTCGGGGTCATTGAAGAGGTTGGACGATGGCAGGCGGTTGTAGCGCTTCACCCACCCTTCCAGTCGCACGAAGCGCGTGCCGCCAAACCATTGCTCCCCGCCCACGCTGCCCTGCCACGCGCGGGCCACGGGGGTGTTGCGATCGGCCGTGAGCCAGAAATCGAAAATGCGAACGGGGGCCTGTTCGTTGCGCAGCGCGGGCGTCCACTGCGTGGTGCCACCGCCGGCGACCGTGAGCGCCAGATTGGGATTCGCGAACCACTTGAGCGACAGCCGCGGCGACAATCCCGACCACCCGGTTCCCGTGACCGTTTCGCCACGCAAGCCCGCGCGCGCCACCAAACGACGGGTACGCACCGTGTGATCCACGTACAGCGAGGCGGCTGACGGCCGCTGGCCAACGGCGAGGATGGGATCGGGCGATGCCGCGGCCGTGACATCGTAGCGCGTGCGAAGCCCCGAAAATTCGTAGCCCACCAGTGTTTCGTGCGCACCGCGCCAGCGCGACGCTTCACCCCACACCCGCGCGTCTCCCAACTGATTCGTAAAGCGCAGCGAACCGGAGCCGAGATCGAGCGTCGTACCGAAACCGGTCCACGACACGCGTTGCATGACGCGCGTGGAGTCGCCGCCCCATCGTGCACCGAGGGGCTGGGTGTACGCCACACCCAGCAACGTGTTACCCCAATCGAACAGCAGCTGACCGCCGCCCGCCTGCGTGGAGTCACCGAACGACGCCAGCGACGCATCGAGCACGTCCTTACCACCGTACAGCGTGACCGACAGCGCACCACCGTTGCACAACCGGTGACGCACGTGCGCCTGCATATCCGTGAAGTAGTACGGCAACTGCCGTTCGCTCAAGAGCGACACAAAACGATCGGCGTACGTGCGGCGCGCCGCCACATTCCAGCTCGTCGAACCGCGCACGGTGCCACCCAACGAGAGCGTGCTGGCCAACACCGAGACAGACGCGGCGCCGTGCACACCACTCCGCTCCTCGGTTTTCGGCACCACGCTCAACACACTCGAGAGCCGAGAGCCATAGCGCGCCGGGAAACCACCGGGCAGCAACTCGAACTCGCCGACGGTTTCGTCGATGAACGTGCCGAACAATCCCCCGAGATGAAACGGATTGTAAATCGGGAATCCATCGAGCAGCACCAGGTTCTGATCGCTCTCGCCACCGCGCACGTTGTAGCCCGCGGTGAAGTCATTCGTAGCCACGACGCCGGGGAGTAACTGCACCACGCGCAGCACATCGGGCTCACCGATCACCGGCACCCGCTTGAGCGTTTCGCCACGCACGTTCACCACGCCGGGGGTGCCCGAGAGGCGGAACTGGTCGCGCTCGGTGGCCGCCGCGGCCACCTTCACCGCTTGGAGCTGCGCCGTGGATGGCGCCAGCGATACGGTGATCATGGTGGTGTCTCCGGCGCGCACGGTGACGGACACCGTATCCGTGCGATACCCGAGGCGCCCAATGATGATCTGCGCGGTTCCCGCCGGCACGTCGCCGTGCAGAAAGCGGCCGTCGTCGCCGGTCACGGTGCCGCGGCGCGTGCCGCGCAACACCACCGCGGCGGATCCGATCGGCGTCGCCGTGGTTACCTCAACGACGCGCCCCTGCAGCGTGCCGAGCGAGTCGGCCCGATTCAGCGGGGGCTGGCCGGACGCCGCGGCCGCGGTCAGCGTAATGAGAGCAGCGAGCAGCACATCACCTGAGGAGAAAGGAACAGAAGAGATAGCGCGGGCGGTCCCGAAAAACACAAACGTCGCGAACTCGTTGGGAGTTCGCGACGTTTGCGCGGTACGCCATTCCATCACAGTAGCAGGAGAGAGACTCGAACTCTCGACCTCGCGATTATGAGTCGCGCGCTCTAACCGGCTGAGCTACCCTGCCCCACTTCGGAAACTTCTCACAATCCCCACTCGATCGCAAACCCAAAACTCGAGTGACGGGACGCAAACGGCCGGCCCTTGCGGACCGGCCGAGTGCAGATGGCGGGGGCGGGATTTGAACCCGCGACCTTCGGGTTATGAGCCCGACGAGCTACCAGGCTGCTCCACCCCGCGTCAGAAGGAGTAACCTAGCGTCGGTGCACCGAGAGTCAACCCCAACACGCGAAATCTGCCGCGAATTACGGCGCGCGTGTCGTGTCCGTGCGCATCCGGTACAGCAACTCTTTCTCGCCGCGCACCATCCCCCACTCTTCGCGCGCCGTGCGCTCGAGTCGCACCGGATCACTCGTCACCGCTTTCAATTCCGCGCGCAGTGAGTCGACGTCGCCGGCCAACATCTCGACGTTCTGCGCCAGCGCGGCCTTGCGATCGCGCTGTGTGAGCAGGTCGGAGGTGCCGTACTCACCGCCCTCGATCGCATACACGAGGACGGCGAGTGCACCAACGCCCCAGGCCACACGCTTCATCAGGGGCGTCATGGGTGATTACAGACCGAACAGCGCGCCACCCGGATACTCCGCGTAGCCTTCGAGCTGCTCTTCGATGCGCAGCAGCTGGTTGTACTTCGCCACACGATCGCTGCGCGACGGCGCGCCGGTCTTGATCTGTCCGGCCTGCGTCGCCACCGCCAAGTCGGCGATGAACGTGTCTTCGGTTTCGCCGCTGCGGTGCGAGATGATCGCGTTGTAGCCGGCGGCGCGCGCCAGCTCGATCGCTTCGAACGTTTCGGTGAGCGTGCCGATCTGATTCACCTTCACCAGGATCGCGTTCGCCACTTCGGCTTCGATACCCTTCGCGAGGATTTCGCTGTTCGTGCAGAAGAGGTCGTCGCCCACCAGCTGGCAACGGTCGCCCACGAGCTCCGTGAGGTACTTCCAGCCGTCCCAATCGTTCTCGGCCATGCCGTCTTCGATCGACACGATCGGATAGTTCTCGAGCCAGCCGGCGTACTTGTCGGCGAGCGCCTGCGGGCTGAGCGACGCGGCGCCGCTCTTCTTGAAATGGTACTGACCACCCTGGAACATCTCGCTGGCCGCCACGTCGAGCGCGAGCGCGATGTCATGCCCGGGACGGAAGCCGGCCGCCTGAATGGCTTCGATGATGATCTTGAGGGCGTCTTCGTCACTCGCGAGATTCGGCGCGAAGCCGCCTTCGTCGCCCACACCGGTGGACAGCTTGCGCGCCACCAGCACCTTCTTGAGCGCGTGGAACACCTGCGTGCCCATGCGCAGTCCGTCGCTGAACGACTCGGCGCCGACCGGCACGATCATGAACTCCTGGAAGTCGACGGTGTTGGTCGCATGCGCGCCACCGTTCAGGATGTTCATCATCGGCACCGGCAACGTGCGCGCCATCGGGCCACCGAGGTAGCGATACAACGGCAGGCCGACTTCGAGGGCGGCGGCACGTGCCACGGCCATCGACACGCCGAGCAGCGCGTTGGCGCCCAGACGGCCCTTGTTCTCGGTGCCGTCGAGATCCATCAGCGCGCGGTCGATCGCGATCTGATCGGTCGCGTCCATGTCTTCGAGCGCTTCGTTGATCTCGGTGTTCACGTTGTTCACGGCCGTGAGCACACCCTTGCCGCCATAGCGCTCCGGATCGCCGTCACGCAGTTCCACCGCTTCGCGCTCGCCGGTG
>CANJOX010000296.1 GCA_947475795.1 Gemmatimonadota bacterium | reverse complement strand
CGCCGGCGTCGGTGCTCTTCCACGCCACCACGTTCATCGAGTACAGCGTGTTCGGATCGCGCGGATCCACGGTCACCGCCGCGAAGTCGTCGCCGCGCCCGAAGATGCGATTGTCCGCCGTGGTGCGCGTCCACGTGGCGCCGGCGTCGTCGCTGCGATACAGGCCGCTCTTCGCACCGGCCGTGGCCGTCACGTAGATGCGGCGCGGATTGCTGGGGCTGATACCGATCCCCAGCCGCCCGAGTCCGTCGGCCGTGGTGGGGAGACCGCCGGACAGCTGCGTCCAGGTGGCGCCCCCGTCGGTGCTCTTGAACAGCCCCGAGTTGGCACCGCTCCACGCGGCGTTCTCCCACGGCCCCTGACGCGCCTCCCACAGCACCGCGTACACCGTGTTCGGATCGTTGGGCGACAGCACCACATCGGCCGCGCCCGTGTTCTCGTCTTTGTACAGCACGCGCTCAAAGGAACGGCCCCCGTTCACCGAGCGGTAAATGCCACGCTCCGTGTTCGGTCCGTACGGGTGGCCCAGCACCGCCACGAACAACCGCTCCGCGTTGCCCGGATCGATCGCGATGCGCGGGATCTGCTGGCCGTCGCGCAGCCCCAGATGCGTCCAGGTGCGCCCCGCATCGTTGGAGCGGTACATGCCATTGCCGGTGCTCAGATCGGGGCGCTGCAGCCCCTCGCCGCTGCCCACGTACAGAATGTTGGGATCCGACGGCGCCACTTCCACCGCGCCCACCGATCCCGTGTTCTGCGCGTCGAAGATCGGATTCCACGTCCGACCGGCGTCATTGGTTTTCCAGACGCCGCCGTTGGTGGCCGCCATGTAGAACACATTCGGCTGCGACGGGACGCCCACCGCGCTCTTGGTGCGGCCGGCGCGGAACGGGCCGATGTGCCGCCAGCGCGGCCCCTGCACCGCCCCGCTGGGGAAGGTGGCCTGCGCGGCGAGATCGCGCGGCAGCATCGACATTGGAAGCGTCCACAGCGACAGCGCCACCACACAGGGGGCGGCGAAACGGACTAACGAACGAATGGAGCGCACGGGCGTCTCAGGCAAAGGATCGGCGAAGGATCGGCGAAGGGACCGCGTGGACGGGGCATCAGCCCCACGGCCGAACAATGCCACCAACCCGCCGCGCCGGACAACCAGCCGCGCGGTGCGCGCTACGCGAGCGGCGTGAGCTGCGGGGTCAGCCCCCACCGCGCCAGCACCTCCGCCGGCACATGATCGGACGTCGCCCGGTCGTGCGCCCACGGCAGCAGCGCGCGCGCCGTATCGGTACATAACAAGTGCGGCTTGGGCACGATGCCGACACGCCCGAGGTCAAGGCGATCGGCATCCCAGCACGCCAGCAACGTCGGATCACCGGTGGTGTGTCCGTCGGTATGCAACGCACATGCGTCGTACAGCAGCGCAAAGCGGGCGTCATCGAGATGCACCAGCGAGCCCCGCCACGTGCGGGCGAGGTCGCCGCCACGCTGACCGTGTCCATCGTCCCGCTCGTCATTCACGCGGCGGGCATCGTGGAACAACGCGAACAGTTGCACGACCTCCGCGTCGCCCCCGTTGGATGCCGCCACGCGCAATCCATTCTCCAGCACGCGCGCCCAGTGCACGACCCCGTGATACCCGTTCACGGGCAGCGCGTAGCCGCGCAGGATCTCCCGCAAGATCCGTGCATGATCATGCATCATGCGCGCCCGACGTAACAAGCGTTGTGCGGAGGAACGCGATCGTCGTCGGCCAGGCCGCCACAAACGGAAGAGCCCGCCCGGCGGCAAAGCCGGATCCCGCAAGCGCGACGGCGGCCGTGAGGCCCAGAATCATGCCCATGCACGCTCCGAAGGGTGGAGAGTCGTCCGCACTCGAATCCCGGCCGCGCGGGACCCGTGCCGGTGCCAAGGTACCGAGCGGGGCGTCGGCCGGCCAGCAACAGCGCGGGGCGGCGGCGCGGGAGGCGCGAAGCGGCCGACAGGGGTGGCCTTCGGCCCCTGCAGGCCGTCAATTTCACCACGTCGACGCCAATCGACGTTCGTTCACCCCTTGCGGTAAGAGACCGCGCGACCTGCCAGCGTCTCGGCCCCTGACCGAGGCTCACGCCCAATGACTCCGAGGAGCACGATGCGTTCATTCTCTCGCACTGCGCTGCTACTGACTGCGCTCACCCTGCCCAGCGTGGCGCGGGGACAGGGCGTGACCGTGCAAAGTATTGCCGACGTTCGGCTGGCGGGCGCGCTCGGCGTCGCCGCCAACATGGCCGCGAAGTTTAGCGGCAGCAGCATGCACGACATTGCCAACACAACCTATGTGTCGGGGCACCGCCTGCGTACGGAATCGTCGACGACCGGCACAATCATCGATGCGGACGCCGGCCGGATCACCACACTCGATCACAAGCAGAAGTCGTACACGTCCATCACGTTTGCCGATATCTCGGCCACGATGCAGCAAGCCGCGCAGTCGGCCGCGAAGGAGAAGGGCAAGGACGCGAAGGCCGCGAATGATTCGCTGACGGTGAAGTACAAGGTGGCCGTCGACCGACCCGGGCAGCGGGAGAAGGTGGCTGGCTACGACGCGGAGCGCGTGTTCATCACGCTGACGATCGAGGCGCAAGTGGCGGCGGACGGCAAGCCAGACCAATCGGTCGGCAACCTCGTGTTTCTGCTGGACCAGTGGGTTTCGGGCGACGCGCCGCAAATCGCCGCCCTGCGTGAATTCCAGCGCGCCTATGCGCTGAAGATGGGTCAGGAATTCCGGTCGCAGGTGCAGGGGCTGCAGAGCGTCTTCGCCATGGATCCGCGCATGAAGAACGGCTTTGAGGCCGCGGCCAAGGAATTGGCGAAAGTTCCGGGCATTCCATTGAAGAGCGCCACCTACGTCTCCCTCCTGCCGGCCAATATGGAGTACGACCGTGCCCTGACGCTCGGCGATGACGCGAAGGCGGCGGCCAAGGCGACCGCGGCGAAGTCGGACGACAAGCCGTCGGGCGGCGGATTCCGCGGCATGATGGGCGCGATGAAAGCCGCCGCGGAGAATGCCGCCAAGCAATCGGAACGGCAGTCGAGCAAGTCGGCGCCGCCGAAGCAGTCGTTGCTCATGACCGTGACCGACGACGTGAAGAGCATCACGCGCGGCGCCGTGTCCGCCGAGATGTTTGCGCCGCCGGCCGACTACAAGGAAGTCAAGCGGCCGTAGCGGTTACCGCTTCTCGACGTCAGCCAGAAACGCGCGCACGGCGGCGATGTATTCCGCCGGCTTCTCACGCATCGCCGCGTGCGCGCCGCCGGGGATCACGACCAGCCGTGCGTCGCGCATGGTCTTACGGAACTCTTCGAGGGTCGTCGGGCGCGCCTCATCGAACTCGCCGGCAATGAACAGCGACGGCGTCGTGATCTCGTCCATGTCGGCCGAGCGCGTCCACGATTTCAGCGAGCCATTCGACAGGAACTCCGTCGGCCCCCACATCTGCCGGTAGATCGTATCGTTCGATGCCACGCCTTCGCAGCGGGCGATCGGCGGTGTGGGAAGGCGCCGCACATGACGCGCGTAGAACGAATCGGTCGCGGCCTTGTAGGCGGGTGAATCGATCGTGCCGGCCTTCTCGTTCTCGTCGAGCACCTTCTGAATCGACTCCGGCAACTGTTCGCGCAGACTATCGGCGTCGGCGATCCAGCGCGGCGTGGAGATGAGCGGGCTGCTGAAGATCACCGACTTCACGCCCGTGGGCTTCGTGGCAATCATGTACTCCGCCGCCAATGCCCCGCCCCACGAATGTCCAAGCAGGTGCACGGTGTCGAGCTTGAGTGCGCGGCGCACCGCGTCCACTTCCTGCACGAAACGCGGGAAGTTCCACAGCGCGGTATCGGTGGGATGCTCCGAGCGTCCCGAGCCCAGTTGATCGTAGAAGATGACCGGCCGTTCGTTCGCGAGCGGCGCCAGCACCTCGAACCGGCACGACGTGCCACCGGGGCCACCGTGCATCGCCAGCAGCGGCACACCGGGGCCGTTGCCGATCTTGCGATACCACACCTTGCCGCCCGGCACATCGATCATCCCCTCTTGCGACGGGAACGTGTCGGTCGCTACCGCGGCGAGCGTGCTGTCGGCGACGGCATCGGCCTTCGGTGAACAGGCAACGGCGGCGCACGTTGCAGCGATCGCTACGACGGCAGAGATACGCGGCGCAAGTCGGGATGAGATCATTGGTCAATGATGCGACCGTGGCCGCCACTTGTCGAGCAAGTGACGGCCACGGTGTTCGCGCAGTCGCGCGCGTTACATCGCCAGCGCCTGCAAATCCTGCAGCGCCTTCTTCAGCATGTCGACCTTGGCCGGATCACAGCTGCGGCTGCCCTCGACGTCCGTCACCAGCTTGGCGAGCGCCGCATTCCGCGCCCCGCCGTTCGCCTTCTCGGCGGTCGCGATCTGCGCGCGGATGTCGCCGATCTTGGCCGGCGCCACGCAACCCTTCCGCTCCAGCTGATCCGTGAATGCCTTCGCCAGCGCGAAGCTGGGCGGCCACGAAATCTTCGGCTGTCCCTGCGCGTTCAGGTAATCCCACTTCACGGTGTTGGCCGCATCGATCTCGTTCTGCGAGATGTACTGGCTCGGCACCAGCTCAGCCACGTCGAGACCACGCGCGAT
>CANJOX010000295.1 GCA_947475795.1 Gemmatimonadota bacterium | reverse complement strand
GCGTTGATCGATGAGCGGACCACCGGCGCGATGGAACGGCTGGCCGTTGCCCTCGATGCCGTCGCGCGCGTGACGTTCATCGGGTCATCCAGCGCGGGGGCACCGGGTGAGGTGATGACGGTGGGGTTGCCCGGAGGACTGACGGTGGCGTTGCCCATCGTCGAGCTGCGCCGCGCCGACGATGCGCAACTGCAGCGGGTGGGGATCACGCCGAGTGTGGAGGCGCGGCTCACGGTGCGCGGCGTGCGCAGCGGCTTCGACGATGTGATCGAGCGGGCGCAGCAGTGGCTCGGGCAGCAGCTCGATCCGCCGTCGCGCCGGCGTCGATAGCGGTTGGCTGTGCACACCACCACCCTGCCGATCGACGAGATCCTGCCGTCATTACGTGCCGCCTTGGCGGCGCGTATGGTGGGCGTGCTCGAGGCGCCGCCGGGTGCCGGCAAGACCACGCGGGTACCCCTCGCGCTGGTCGATGAGCCATGGCTCGCGGGCGCCAATGTGGTGATGCTGGAGCCGCGGCGGCTCGCGGCCCGTGCCGCCGCGTCGTACATGGCCTCGACGCTGGGCGAAGAGGTGGGACAGACGGTGGGCTATCGCGTGCGTGGCGAGACGCGCATCTCGAAGCGTACGCGCATTGAAGTGGTCACCGAGGGCGTATTGGCGCGCATGCTGAGCAGTGATGCCGCGCTCGAGGACGTCGGGCTCGTGATCTTCGACGAATTTCACGAGCGGTCGCTGCACGCCGACCTCGGGTTGGCGCTCGTGCTCGAAACGCAGCGTCATTTGCGCGACGAGCTGCGGGTGCTGGTGATGTCGGCCACGCTGGATGGCGTCGCGGTGTCGGCGTTGCTGGCCGACGAGGGCGGGCCGGCGCCGGTGCTGCGCAGCGAGGGGCGCATGTTCCCGATCGAGACGCACTATCGTGCGCCGCGACGCGATGAACGTATCGAGGCGACGACGGCGCGCGTGGTGCGCGAAGCGCTGGACGCCACCGAGGGCGATGTGCTGGTGTTCCTGCCGGGCGCGGGCGAGCAGCGCCGCGTGGCGGAACGTCTCACCGGCGACGCGATGACCGGCGTGCGGGTGCACACGTTGCACGGCAGCATGCCGCTGGCCGAGCAGGATGCCGCGCTCGCGCCGGCGCGGCTGGGTACGCGCAAAGTGGTGCTGAGCACGAGTGTGGCGGAAACGAGTCTCACCGTGGCCGGCGTACGCGTGGTGATCGACTGTGGATTGTCGCGCGTGCCGCGCTACGATGCGTCGGCGGGTCTCACGCGATTGCACACGGTGCGGGTGAGCCGCGCGTCGGCCGATCAGCGTCGTGGTCGTGCGGGGCGCACGGCGCCGGGTGTGAGCTACCGGCTGTGGGATCAGCACGAGGATCACGCGTTGCTGCCCAGCACGCGTCCGGAAATCGTGGACGCCGACTTGTCGTCGTTGGCGCTCGAGCTGGCCGACGCCGGCATCAGCGATCCGACGACGCTGCGATGGCTCGACGTGCCGCGGGCGGGGCCGTTTGCGCAGGCGCGGGGGTTGTTGTCGCAGCTGGGGGCACTCGACGACACCGGGCGCATCACGCCGCACGGACGTCGCATGGCGGCGTTGCCGTTGCAGCCGCGCTTGGCGCATCTCGCGATCATCGCGGCCGAGCGCGGTGCGTTGCCGCTGGGTGCGGCGATCGCGGCGTTGTTGGAGGAGCGCGACATCGTGCGCTACGACGGCCTGCCGCCGCAGTCGGATCTGCGGCTGCGCACGGAGCTGTTGCGCCGTGATGGCGCACAGGGGGCCGCGGGCGTGGCGGTGGATCGCGATGGCGTGCGTCGCGTGCGACAGACGGCCGATGACCTCGCGCGTCGGATGGCGGGCGGAGGCCAGCGTGCGGCGCCGTCGCGTGCGTCGTGGGATGACGCCGACACGGGTGCACTGTTGGCGTTGGCCTATCCCGACCGCGTGGCGCAGCGTCGGAGCGGCGCCGAGCCGCGGTACCTGCTGCGCAATGGCAGCGGGGCCGTGCTGGCCAAGCACGACGCGCTGCACGAGGCACCGTATCTGGCGATCGCCGATCTGGAGGGCACGTCACCCGAAGCGCGCATTGTACGCGCGGCACCGATCACGCTCGAGGAGCTGCGCGAGGATTTCGGCGAGCAGTTCGCGCGGGTGCAGCTGGTGGAGTGGGACGAACGCACCAAGGCCGTCCGCGCGCGCAAGCGCACGATGCTCGGCGCGATCGTGCTCGACGACGTGGTGTGGACCGACGCCGATCCGGCGGTGGTGCTGGAGGCGGTCGTCGGTGCGATCCGCGCACAGCTGGCGCGCAGTGGCATCGAGGCGTTGCCCTTCTCACAGGCGGCGTCGCGCTTGCGCGAGCGGATGGCGTTCGCGCACGCGCACGACGCGAACTGGCCCGATGTGTCGACGGCGGCGTTGTCGGCGTCGCTGGAAGAATGGGCGGGGCCCTACCTCGACGGCGTGCGCACGTGGGGGCAGCTGGCGTCGGTGGATTGGCACGACGCCCTGCAGTCGCTGATGCCGTGGGCGCAGCGGTCGGCGTTGGAGCGCTTGGCGCCCACGCATCTCGAGGTGCCCAGTGGGTCGCGGATCGCGCTCGATTACAGTGAGCCAACGGCCCCGGTACTGGCGGTGAAGCTGCAGGAAGTGTTCGGGTGGACGAGCACGCCGCTGCTGATGGATGGGCGGGTGTCGCTCACGCTGCAGCTCCTGTCGCCGGCGCAGCGGCCGGTGCAAGTGACGCGCGATCTCGCGGGCTTCTGGCGCAGTTCGTACTTCGAGGTGCGGAAAGAGCTGCGCGGGCGATATCCGCGGCACCCATGGCCGGAGGATCCGCTCACGGCGGAGGCGACGAGGAGAGCGAAGCCGCGGGGGACGTGAACGTGGGCGGCTTGGTTGGTGGTGGGAAAAGGCTGTGGGCTGGGGGCTGTTGGTTTGATGCAATGGGTTCTGGGTACTGGGTAACCCGCTAACTGCAGTTCAACCCAGAACCCAGTACCCACCACCCAGGGCCCCAAACCAACAGCCCACCCCCCGCAGCCGCTGTTACGCCAACGCCTGCGGCAGCAGCGCCACGAACTGCTTCATCTCGTCCGGTGTCCCGATGCTGACGCGGCACCAGTCATTGAACGGCTGGAAGGCGCGGCCCACGCGGAAGCCTTTGTCCATGAAATGCTTCTGGAGCTGGTCGACCGGCCGTCCGGCGTGGAAGAACACGAAGTTCGTGTGCGACGCGGCCACGCGGCGGCCGGCTTTGGTGAGGGCGGCGGTGAGCAGTGCGCGTCCTTCGAGGTTCTTCGCCTTCACGAAGGCCTGATACTCCGTGTCCTGCACCGAGGCGATCGCGGCGCGCATCCCAAACGTGTTCGGATTGCCCGTGGAGAACTCGGCCATCTTCTTCAGGACGTCGGGATGGGCGATCGCGAACCCGATGCGCAGTCCGGCGAGCGAGTGGATCTTGGAGGCCGTGCGTGACACGATGATGTTGTGGCCGGCCGTGACGAGGTCCGTCATCGAGCGATAGCTCGGATCGTCGACGAAATCATGGTACGCCTCGTCCACCACGACCACACACTTCTTGGCCGTGCTGATCACGAAGTCGCGCATCTTCTGCTGGCCGTCCAGGATGCCGGTGGGGTTGTTCGGATTGCACACGAACACGACCTTGGTTTTGCCATTGATCTTGGCTTCCATGGCACTGAAGTCGTGATGCAGGTCAGCGTCCAGCGGCACCTTGTGGACGGTCAGCCCCATGGAGATGGCGTACTCCGGCAGCTGCTCGTAGGTAGGCCACGGCAGCACCACCTCACCGCCCTGCATGCCGAAGGCGAGGGCCGCCAGCGACAGCACTTCGCTCGAGCCCTGCGTGATCAGCACCTGGTTCGGTTCCACGCCGAGGTACCGTGCGTAGGTGCTGGTGAGCTCCTTCATGGCCGGCGGGTCGTAGTGCGGATGCTCGCTCCACGCGCCCATGATGGCCTCCTTGGCCTTGGGCGACATGCCGAAGGGATTCTCGTTGAAGCAGAGGCGGATCGGCCCGGCCGCGCGGCGCTGCGTGGTGATGTCGCGCTCGAGTTGGTCGAGCACCGCGGCGTAGGAGACACCGCCGAGGGCGCGCGAGGCTTCGAGGGCGGGGAGTAGTCCTGGCAGCGCGACACTGGCGCCGACGCCGACGCCAACACCGACACCGGTCTTGATCAGCCATTGACGACGGGAGACGGTCTCGGACATGGGAACCTCGTGGGACGCAGGTGGACGGAGAGCAGCGGAAGCGCGGCGTGGCATGCCGACGGGACTACGATACGGTCCAGACTATCTTTCCGCGATGTCTGCCCCCCGCTGGCTTCTGACCGCACTGTCCTTCGCCGCCATGTTGGGCGTGTCCGCCTGGGTGGTGGGGTCGCACTGGCCGGCGGACGGGATGCCGTGGCTGGCGTGGCCGGTACATGCGGCGGCGCTGGCCACCGTCACGGTCGAGATCGTGACCCGCGCCCTGAAGATTCAGGCCTCGGCGCGCGCCTGCGGGATTCCGCTGCGCTTCGGGACGGCGCTCCGGGTGTGTCTCGCGGGTGATTTTGCGGCGGCGGTGACCCCTGCCCGGTCGGGGGCAGAGCCGGCGCGATTTCTGGTGTTGGCCGAGGGT
>CANJOX010000294.1 GCA_947475795.1 Gemmatimonadota bacterium | reverse complement strand
TCCGGCGTCATGACCTTGGCGGTCTCGGCCGGCATGCGGAGATAGCCCCGCATGAGATTGGACCCACGGACGGCGATCTCGCCGACCGCTTCCGGTCCGTGCAGCGCTCCCGTCATGAGATCCATCGCCATGATCTCGACGCCGGGAAGGGCGCAGCCCACGGTGCTCACACGACGTTCGTCGTTGTCGGCGCAGCGGGTGATCGTAACGACAGGTCCGGTTTCCGTGAGGCCGTACGCGACGAGCACATCGCACCAGCGACGCACCCGGCGCACCAGCGCCTCGTCCACCGAACTGCCGGCAATGACGCCGGCTCGCAGCGACGTGAGTCGCGACGGGTTGAACGCCTCCTCACGCATGAGGAGGTGATACTGCGTGGGCACGCCGTGCAGCACCGTGACCTTGGCGTCGGCGATGAGCGCGAGGGCGCTCGCCGGGTCGAAGGACGGTTGCAACACGATCGTCGCGCCACGTGCCATCGTGCCCAGCATGACGCCGAAGCCGAAGCTGGCAAAGAACGGGACCGCTCCGAGCACGCGGTCGTCGGGCGAAATCTCGAGGATCTCCGCCACACGCACCGCGTTTTCCACCAGCGCCCGGTGCGACAGTGGCACGCCCTTGGGCTTGCCCATCGTTCCCGACGTGTACATGACGGCTAAGTCGGCCGTCTCGTCATACACCGCTGGCCGCGGAACCGGTCGCCCGGTGCCGCTCGACACGAGATCTTCGAACTGGAAGATCCGGTCGTCGTACCACAGGTCCTCGTCGCCTACCGTGACCACGTACTGCAGGTCGGGTAGATCGCCGAGCAATTCTTCGAAGCGCTGCAAAAAGTCGACGCCGTCCCACTTTTCCATGGTGACGACAGCACTCGCTTCGGCGTGTCGCAGCTGGTAGCGCAGATCATGAATGCTGAGCTGCGGACTGACCGGCACCACGACCGCCCCAAGCTTCGCGGCGGCCACCGTGGCGATGATCCACTCGACGCCGTTCGGCAGGTTGACCGCGATGCGATCGCCCGTGCCGAGCCCCAATTCGGAGAAAGCAGCAGCCAGGGAGGACGCATCCGCGTCCACCTGCTGATAGGTCCACGTCCGTTCACCATTCGTGGCGAGCACGCGTGCGGGATGCTCCTGCGCACGTTGCTCGACCAGCGGGGCTAGGGACCACGACGATGCCATTCCACTCCGGGATCGGGTACAGCCACGTAAATTACTGACTATGAACGAGATGCGGAAGCCGACGGTCGCCGAAAGCGGGTCGAGCCCTCAGGAGGGTCGGGGGGAGAAACCCCTCCCCGCGTCCTCGCGTACGCACTCCCGACGGGAACGGCGGCGGCGTCGCCTCGCGCGAGCCGGCGCCCGGGCCCCATTCCGGTCGCGTTTGTTCGCCATGCTGATGCTGTTCGCGCTCGTGCCCACGGTGGCGGTCACCTTGGTGGGAGTGGGCACGGCCAGCCGGGCGCTCTCCTTGCTGTCGGCGCGCTCGGCGTGGGAACGGATCGCCCTCAGCGGCGAGCAGGCGCTGGCCGCCACGCGGAACGCGCCGCTCAGCACCGAGCAGCGGGCCGCGGTGGATCGGCACGAGGCGGAGTTGCGGCAGTCGGTGGAGTTGGCCCGTCGCTTCGATTTCGTGGCGGGACGCACCATGCGCCTGGTGGTTGCCGGCGCGGTGCTGGTGGTCCTGTTGGTGGCGGTTGGCGCCTCACGGGTGGCCGGACATTTGAGTCGGCAGCTCAGCCGTCCGCTTGATGAGCTGGTCGGATGGACGGGACTGATCCGCACGGGGCGGCCCATCCCGGAGCAGCCCGAGCGCCGCGGCGCGCCGGAATTCGAAGTATTGCGAACGGGGATGCGCACCATGGCCCAGGAACTCGACACGGGACGACGACGGGCGCTCGAGGCCGAGCGTGCCGAAGCGTTCCGGGAGTCCGCCCGCCGGTTCGCGCATGAGCTCAAGAACCCGCTCACGCCGATTCGTTTCGCGGTCGACCGCCTGCGACGGTCCGCCCCCGACGCGTTGCGCGATACGGTCGAGGTGCTCGCCGAAGAAGCGGCGCGCCTCGAAACGATGGCCAAGAGCTTCGCCCAGTTCGGCCGACTCCCCGATGGGCCGGCCGCCGACATCGATGTGTTGGAGCTCGTCACGCGCGTGGCGCGCGGCACGGTGCCCGACCGACTGGCGGTGTTCATTACCGGCGATGACGCGCTCCCGCTGGTGCACGGCTTCCACGAACCGCTGGTGCGCGCGATCACGAACGTGTTGATCAACGCCGTCGATGCCTGCGGCGCGTCGGGGCAGATCGACATCGGTCTCCGCTTCGCCGCGCCATTTGTCATCATCACCGTGCGCGACAGCGGCTGCGGCATCGCTCCCGACACGCTGGTCCGCATCTTCGATCCCTACGTGACCACCAAGCCTGGCGGCACCGGACTGGGGCTCGCCATCGCCCGTCAAACCATGGACGCCCACCGGGGCCTCATCGACGCCAGCAGCACCGTCGGTGTCGGCACCACGATATCCTTACGCCTGCCGGTTGATCGACGCACCGCGAGCACGGAGCCATGATGCAGCAAATTCCTAAACCCGTGAGCAACGCCCCGAGCACCGCCGGCCCGCCGGCTCCGCCAGTGCCCCCCGGCACCATTGTGTTCACCGGCGACGGCAGCGGGCAGAACGTGCGCGTCAACGTGAAGGGCGGCAACATCGTGCTCACCCAGGGGACCAGTACGGCGACCATCTCGCTCAACAACGTGGTACCGAGGGGGCTGGTGCAGATCTCCTGGGCGGTGGCCGCGTCGGTGATGGCGGTGTTCATCGGCTGGCCGATCGCCCGCGCCGTGGCACGTTACCTCGATCGTCGAGGTCGAGCGGTGCGCGCCGACCGCGCGCTGGACGCGCAGCTGCAGCAACGGTTCGACGCGATGGAGCGCAACATCGACACGGTAGCCGTGGAGATGGAGCGGCTGAGCGAAGCGCATCGGTTCACGTCGAAGCTGCTGGAGCAGCGTCCGGACGCGGTCGCCGTGCCGACCGACGCGAGCCGGTAACCGAGCGCCGAAATGCCCAGCGTCCTGATCGTCGACGACGAACCGAATATCCGACGCATGGTCGGCGCCCTGCTGAGCGCCGAGGGCTACGACGTGCGCGATGCCGCCGACGGGGCGACTGGGCTCGCCCTCGCGGAGGCGAACGAGCCGGACATCGCGCTCGTGGACCTGATGATGCCGGGCGATCTCGACGGGCTGGCGCTGTTGCAGAAGCTGCGCGAACGCCGGCCGGATATGCCGGTGGTCATGATGAGTGGACGGGCCGCCCTCACCGATGCGGTGCGCGCCACCAAACTCGGCGCCTTCACTTTTCTCGAGAAGCCGCTGACCCCCGAAGGGGTGCTGCTGGCCCTCGCCTCGGCGTTTGAACTGCGTCAGGCCCGCCGGGCCGCCGCGGCCCTGCGCGAGGATCTCGGCATCTCGGGCGAGATGGTGGGCGAGTCGTCGGTCTTGCACGACGTGCGCGCTCTCATTGCCCGGGTGGGTCCCACCGACGCGCGCGTGCTGATCACCGGCGAGTCGGGCACCGGCAAAGAGCTCGTGGCCGCCGCGCTGCACTTGGCGAGTCCGCGCCGCGATCGTCCGTTCATTCGCGTGAACTGCGCCGCCATTCCGCGCGATCTCGTGGAGAGCGAGATGTTCGGCCACGAGCGGGGCGCGTTTACCGGCGCCACGGATCGACGCCTCGGCCGCTTCGAACTGGCGCACACCGGCACGCTCTTTCTCGACGAAGTGGGTGACTTGGGCGCGGAAGCGCAGGCCAAGCTGCTGCGCGCCATCGAGGCGCGCGAAATCGAACGCGTGGGTGGCGGCAAGCCGATCAAGATCGACGTGCGCATTCTGGCCGCCACCAACAAGGATCTCGCGCGCGCCGTGGCCGACGGCAGCTTCCGCGAGGATCTGTTCTTCCGCCTGAACGTGATCCCCATGCAGCTGCCGGCACTGCGCGACCGGCCGGGTGATCTGCCGGCGCTGGTACGACACTTCTCGGCGCGGCACCGCACCCGTACCGGACGACCGCTCGTGCAATGGCACAACGATGCCCTCGGGGCCCTCGCCAGCTATCGGTGGCCGGGCAACGTGCGCGAGCTCGCGAACATCGTCGAGCGCCTCGCGATTCTGCATGCCGGCAGCGTGGTGGGTCGCGCCGACGTGTTGCAGGTGCTGCCCACGGTGGCCACGGATCCGTTCACGATGTTGTCGAACGACGCGCCAGCACGTGGCACCGAGACGGTGCCGCCCGTGCCGACGCTGCCGCTGAGCGACGCCCTCGATGCCTACGAGCGTCGACTCATTTCGGCCGCGCTGGCCCAGAGTGACGGGAACGTGGCCGAGGCCGCACGCCGCTTGCAAACCGACCGGCCAAACCTGTACCGACGCATGCGCCGATTGGGATTGGCGGCGGCCGGCGAGTGACCACGCCCGTCGTGCACACCATCGGCGCGCGCGGCGTGTCTGTCGTACGATCACGGAGGCGTGCCCTCCGGTATCGAGAACCTCAGCAGGAGAACGCGATGAAGGCAGCGACGCCCCGGCATGGGCGCGCACGGATGGTCCTGGCGGCGATATGGGTGACGCTGAATGCGATACCGTCGGTCACGGCATTGGC
>CANJOX010000293.1 GCA_947475795.1 Gemmatimonadota bacterium | reverse complement strand
GGCTTCCTGCGCGGCGGTGCCGACGCCTTCCTTGGTGAGTTCCTGCGTGGCGCAGAAGCCCCAGCAGCCGTCGACCAGCACGCGCACACCGCAGCCCATGGTGTCGGTGTCGACGACGTCGGTGACTTGGCGTTCGCGCGTCTGGATGCTGTTGTTGCGATTACGCGAGATGCGCACGTCGGCCCATGTGGCGCCGTAGCGCTTGGCGGCGTCGAGCGCCTCCATCATGAGCTCACGGGTGGCCGCGTCGGTGTAGAGCGCGGGGAGCGGCTTGAACCCGGGCAGTGCACGCAGCGCGCTCGGGCCGATCGCCAGCGCGCCGAGTGCGGCGCCGCCGGTAACGAGAAAATCGCGACGAGTAGTCATGGTTGGAATGTATCGCCGCCGACGGATTCGGTCACGCGTGTGGGTGCGCGCCTTTGGGCGTCCCTGGTCAGGGAGGGGCTGGGTGCTGATGCCGCGTCTGGCGGTGTCGTTGAAAGCTCCGTAACAGCCAGAACACGGAGATCGCGGATTGCACCGAAACGGCCACAGATAAGCAAACGGCTCTGTGCTTATCTGTGTTTTTCGGTGTAATCCGTGTTATCCGTGTTCCGGCTGTTGTTGCTGTTGTTGTTGCTGTTGTTGTTGTTGTTGCTGTTGCTGTTCGCGGTTCGAGAGCCCTACGCCACCACCTTGGTCATCGGAATCAACGGCAACGTCGTCCCGTCGGGCATGGGGTAGTCGACGCCGGCGTCGGGCCCGAAACCCAGCGCCCGGTACCGCGGCTCGCCCGGCAGCGTCGACATGAGCGACAACCTCGAGAATCCGGCACGCTCGGCGGCGGCGCTGCAGACACCGAGGAGTCGGCGAGCGTGTCCGCGGCGGGCGTGGTCCGGGTGGACGTAGAAGGCGCGGATGCGGGCCGGTGACGTGGCGGGATCGAGCCGTGCTTCACCGCGGTCGTGGAACTGATCGCCGCCGAACAACGTCTGGCGATCGCTCCATCCGCCGGCGGCCACGATCGCGCCGTGTTGCTCGAGCACGAAGTAGCTGCGATCGTGAATCAGGCTGGAGTCCACGCCGAACACGTAGGCCAGTGACGACGCGATCTGTGCGTTGGTGTAGTACTCCGCCGCGAGGCGGCGCACCGAAACATCGACCAACGCGGTCAGGGCCGGCACGTCAGTGTGGCGCGCCACTCTGCAGTGCGGCGCACCGGCCATCGCCTCGACGGCGCGCCAGCCCTCGGACCACGGGCCATAGCCGGCGTCAGCATTGATGTGGCCCGCGTCACCCAAGTCCCACAGGCGGCTGCCCCACGCCGCGGCATATTGCTCCGCCTTCGCGAAAGTGACGTACGCGTCGGTGCGGCTCGCGACCACGGTGCTCGGGAAGGGGAGCGTGTGCAGCGGAATCGGGGCGAACCCTGTAGAGCCGCTCGGATATACGGCCGACACCGGATCGCTGGGCGCGACCAACAGGGCCCCGCGCACGCGCATGACGAGCGCGAGCGGTGCCTCGCGTGCCCAATGGGCGACCATGCTACAGGCACTGCTGTGCGCGACCAGCACGACGTCGTGGGTGCTCTCGTTGAGCACGTGCCCGAGCCGCGCCACCCAGTCGGCGCAGTCGGGGGAGGCCCACTCCCGCTGCACCACGCGCTCAACGACCAGTGTGGTGGCCTGCGCTTGCCACAGCGACTGCCAATGCGCTGGTCCGGAGTCGTACAGACCGGGCAGCACCCGCACCATCGCCGGGGCGTCAGATGGCACCGATGGCCCGCGCGAGAATCGTCGGATCGATGTTGCCGCCCGTGACCACGACCATCGTGGTGCGCCCCTGCGTCTCGATCTTGCCGGCCAGCAACGCGGCCAACGCTGCCGCGCCACCCGGCTCTACCACCAGCTTGAGTTCGCGCACGGCGAAGGCGATGGCCGCCAGTACCTCGTCGTCGGTCACGGTGAGGCCGGAGCCGACGCGCGGCTGGTTGATCGAGAAGGTGAACTCCCCGGGGATCTCGGTCACGATCGCGTCGCAGATCGAGCGCTTACCCGGCTCGTTGCCCACGCGGTGGCCAAGCCGCAGCGAACGCGCGGTGTCATCGAACTCCGCTGGCTCACAGGGGTGCACCACGGTGGTGGGTGACACGGCTTCGGCGGCCAGCGCACACCCCGCCGTGAGGCCGCCACCGCCGCAGCACACCAGCAGCGTGTCGGGCGTGTATCCCATCGCCGCCGCCTGCGTCAGCGCCTCGAGCGCCAGCGTGCCCTGTCCGGCCACAATGTGCCGGTCCTCGAACGGCGGCACGATCGTGAGGCCATGCTCCTGCGCGATGGCGCTGCCGATCGCCACGCGGTCTTCGGTATACCGGTCGTACAGCACCACGTCACCGCCGAAGGCGCGGGTGCGTTCGATCTTGAGCGCCGGGGCGTCTTTCGGCATGATGATCACCGACCGCATGCCCAGCAGCGAGGCACTGTAGGCCACCGCCTGCGCGTGATTCCCGGAGGAATACGCCACCACGCCGCGCGAACGTTCGTCGTCGGTCAGTTGCAGCAGCCGATTGAGCGCGCCGCGCAACTTGAACGAGCCGGTGTGCTGTAGCACTTCGGCCTTGAGCAGCACGCGGCCGCCGGCGCGCGCGTCGAGGGCCGGAGAGGTGAGCAGGGGCGTAACCTGGGCGTGCGGCGCGATGCGGGCGGCAGCGGCACGGATATCGTCGATCGTCGGGACGGCGGGGGGGGAGATGGCCATGCCGAATAATCCACTCCCGCGCCCACCGACGAAAGACGCGGGTAATCAGCGCGGCGCCGCCGCGCGACGCTGCCGCTCGCTGCCACAGGTGATCGCCCGCTCGAATCGCGTACGCGGACGCAGCACATACCCATCCGCCAGCCCGGAGTCGACCGCGGAGTGGGCGGCCAGATACTGCGCCGGGCACGGCGCCCACAGCGCCTCATTCATCGCGGTCGCGACCGGTGCGGGAATGCCGGTGAACACCCAAAGCATGGCGATGAACATCACCGCCACGGCCAGCACGGCGACGAGCCGTCCGATCCGCCGGATGCGACGCGGGGCAGGGTCGCCCGGGCGCGGCGTGAAGTGCATGGGCAGATCGGATCGCTCGGGCATGGCACAATATGGTCGCGCGGACGGTGGCTGCGGTATCTGGAGACCGCGGGCGGTCAGCGCGTGACGGTTGGCAGGAACGCGATTGGTCCGTCGGTCGGCATATCCTGAGCGCCGGTGTACAACAAAAAACAGGTCGCGCCACTGCCACTCATCATGCCGATGGCCGGCGCACCGTTGCGTCGCCTCTCGGCCGCGAGCGCCCGAACCGACGGCAGCACGGCCGCGACACCCCCGTGCATCTCGCACACCACGGGCTCGAAATCGTTGACCGCAAGCGAGGCGATAGATGCCCACGACGAAAACGCGCCAGCCGGATACGCATACGCCTGCACCGTGTCGCCGCGCGCTTTGCGGGCCCGTGCAAACGCGCCATAGGCCGCGCCCGTGTTCACGCCATCGGGGAACACGGCCAGCAACACGGACGCCGTCGGCAGTGCCGGCAGCGGCAACAGGCGGTCACCACGTCCCCACGCCCACGCCAGCGATTCGCCGCTCACGAGAAAGGGTACGTCGGCGCCGAGCGTGCCGGCGATCGGCAGCAGCCGCTCCATACCCAACGGCGTGGGACTCATCGCTTCGAACGCGCGCAACACGGCCGCGGCGTCGGCGCTTCCACCACCGAGTCCGCCGCCCACCGGGATCCGCTTCTCAATTGAGATCTCCCAGCCCGTGTCCCATCCGCTCGCGGTGGTGTACGCCACCGCCGCGCGCCAAGCGAGGTTCTCTTCAACGGGGCCGAGTCCACCGGCGGGCATGGTCGGGCCGGCGCAGGTGAGTGACCGGGCCATTGTGCCCACGCGCACGCGCACAACGTCATGCAGTTCGAGCAACTGAAACAGCGTTTCGATGCCGTGGTAGCCATTCGCTTCACGGGCGAGGATGCGCAGCACCAGGTTGATCTTGGCGTGCGCGCGCTCGGTGTGGAATGCGTTGGTCATGGATGATCGATCGGCGCCAGTTCGGTGCTCTTGCCACTCAGTGTACCCACGCTCAGCCCAAGCCGCGCGAAGTACACGGCGCCGATGACGGTGATCGGAATGAAGCTGAGCAAGTGGTACGCGATTGCCCAGCTCACGGCGAGCTTTTCGCCGATCCCGTAGACCGCCAGACCGAGCACGGCCGAGAGCTCGAACACGCCGAAGAATCCCGGAGAGCTGGGGACTGCGACCGCGATCATCACAATACCCTGCAGAAAGAACGCCGCGCTGATCGGCACATCCATGCCCACGGCGAGAAAGCCGATGTACATGGCGAGCGCATTCACCACCCAGTGCGCGATCGCCCACGCCATCACGGCCAGAAAACGACGGCCGTCACGGAGCACCGCCAATCCGCCAAGGGCATTCTCGACGAAGCCGACCACGACATCTTCGAATCGAGGAACGACGCGGTGCGCCAGCCACCGCACCGTCGACAGCATCCGCGGGGCCTGCATCACCATCGCGTAGCAGGCGACGAGCAGCGCGAGCATGGCGCCCACGCCGAACCGCGCGAGGTCGGGTACCGTGCGGCCGCCCAGCGTCACGCCGGCGGGGAATCGTGGATCGAGCATCGCG
>CANJOX010000292.1 GCA_947475795.1 Gemmatimonadota bacterium | reverse complement strand
GGCCTGGATCACATGAATGAGCAACGGGCGCGCCGCGAGGACACCGGCCTCATCCAGCAGCGCGATCGGCGAGCGGGCCTGCGGTGCGACGTCGATGCCGCGGGCGCGCAGGCGATCGGCGAACGGGCCAGTGCCGTCACGCACGAAGAGTTGCTCAGCGGGACTCTCCGCGATGTGCACTGCCAGCGGCAGCGCGTCAGCGCGCGCGAACTCGGCGGTCTCCCGGAAGAGGGCGCTCGACACGGTGTACGGCGCATGCGGCGAGACGCCGACGCGGACGCGCGACGTATCGTGCGCGCGCGCCGCATGCACCCGCGCCCGCAACTGTCCGATGGCCTCCGCGCACTGCCGTGGGTCGGGGCCGAAGACCTCGACGTAGCCGATCCCACGCACACCGTACTCGCGCATCGCGGCCAGCGGTGCCGCCGAGTCGGTGGTGTCGGCCAGACAGGTAATACCGTTGCGCAGTGCCTCGCGGATGCCGGCGCGTGAGGCATCGAGCAGCACCGCGTCCGTCATCAACTCACGACGGATCAGGGTGAGGGTGCGCAGCCAGTCGCGGAAGTCGAGTCCCTCGAGAAACCCGCGCAGCGCGGTCAGTTCGAGATGCGAGTGGGCATTCACCAGCCCGGGGAGCAGGGCCGCGTTGCCGAGGGGGACCGTGCGCACGCTGCCGGGCTCGTAGGTCACGGCCGATGCCGCGCCGACGTACGCGATCCGACCGGCGTCGACGAGCACGGCACCGTGGCGGATCGGCGCCGTCGCGATGGGGAGCACCCAGTCGGCGGTGTACAGCGTGCGGGACACCGGCACTAGGAGGGCGGAATCCGGAACGGGCTCGAGGAGTCGGCACGCGCGCGACTCCGGTAGGTGCTGTCCACCGTCTGCATCGACGGCGACGCGGGATCGCTGCACGTTGCGGTGGGTTCGGTGCCCTGCACGAAGAACTCCGTCACGACCGCCGTCAGACACGAGCTGTTCGCCAGGCGCCCCGTGATGGCATCAACGTCACGCACGACAACGCCATCGGGGCGCGGCCAATCGGGCGGCTGCGGCTTGCGACGGTAGACCTCCGTCATGAACGACGTCCACGCGGGAGCCGCGAGTTCACCGCCCTGCGCGTTCGCCTTGATCTTCTGGGGCTTGTCGAAGCCCATCCAGACGCCAGCCACGAGATCGGCGGTGTAGCCGATAAACCAGACGTCGGCCCCGTCGTTGGTGGTGCCCGTCTTGCCGCCGGCCGGCACACGGAACCCTGAGCTCCAGATGCGGGCGCCGGTGCCGCGCACCACCACGTCCTTCATCATGCTCACCATGAGCCACGACTCTTCCGGCGACAGCACCGCCTCCCGCTCCACCGGCGGCTGCCAGACGACCTTCCCCTGCGCATTCTCGACCTTCAAGATGGCGTGCGGCGTGGTGCGCACGCCGAGGTTCGCGAACACGGAATAGGCGGCGATCATCTGCACGGGGTACACGTCGGCCGCCCCGATGAACATCGCCGGGTAGGGCGGGATCGGCGTCGTGATACCAAAGCGCCGCGCCATCGTGATCACGTTGTCGGCCCCCACCGCCAGACCAGTGCGGATCGCCGCGAGATTGCGCGACTGATACAGCGCTTTCCGCATCGGCATCGCGCCCTGGAACTTCATGTCGTAGTTCTGCGGCGTCCACGTTTCGCCGGTCATCTGATCGAGCGAGATCGGCGAATCGTCCACCACGGCGGCCGGACTGAAGCCCTCGTGCACGGCCGCCGCATACACGATCGGCTTGAACGTCGAACCGGGCTGGCGCAGCGCCTGCACGGCCCGGTTGAACTTGGAGTCGCCGAAGTCACGCCCGCCCACCAGCGCGCGCACGGCGCCGCTGCGCGGATCGACCGCTACGAAGGCGCCTTGCAGATACGGTGCGTTGGCGGCACCGCGCTCGCCGCCCTCGGCGGAGCGCGCGAGATACGCCTCGTACGTGAGATGCTTGTACGCGCCATGGCGCCCGGCTTCGACCGCCTGCAACTGGTTCTCCAGCGCACGCTCGGCGGCCCCCTGCATATCGACATCGAGGGACGTGAACACCTTGAGCCCTTCATCGTACAAACGCTTGCCGAAGTGCTCCTCCAGCTCCTGCCGCACCCACTCTACGAAGTACGGTGCCACGTCACCGGATTCGGTGCGCTCGGCCAGCTGCAGCGGATAGGCTTTCGCCAGCGAGGCCTCGGCGTCGCTGATCGCGCCTTCGCGACGCATCAGTTCCAGCACGGTGTTGCGGCGCAGGATGGCGCGGTCTGCGAAGCGGCGCGGGTTGTAGCGTTCCGGTCCCTTCAGCAAGCCGGCCAGGACCGCTGCCTCCGCCACCGTGACCTCACGCAGCGGCTTGCCGAAGTAGCGCTGCGACGCCGTCTCGACCCCGTAGGCGCCGTTGCCGAGATACACCTGGTTCAGGTACAGCTCGAGGATCTTGTCCTTCGAGTAGCGCTCCTCGATGGCGCGGGCCACGCGGGCTTCCTTGATCTTGCGCAGCAGCGTCTTCTCCCGGGAAATGCGGTCGGAAAAGACGTTGCGGGCCAGCTGCATCGTGATCGTCGAGAAGCCCTGGACGTACCCGCCCGCCTTTACGTTGCGGGCGAGGGCCCCGAAGACGCGGAAGTAGTCGATCCCCGAGTGGGAGTAAAACCGGCGGTCTTCGGTGATCACGACCGCGTCGCGCACGTGCTTGGGGATGTCCTGCAGCCGCACGAGCGTCCGACGCTCGAGACCGAGTTCCGTGATGAAGCGCCCGTCGGCGGCATAGACCTTGGAGGTCTGCCGGGGGACGTACTGCTCGAGCGACGCAATCGAGGGACAGCGGCCGTCCCGGCAAATGACGCTCCAGGCGCCGAACAGGCCGCCGGCACCGATCATGCCGCCGAAGATCCCGGCCACGAGCAGCCACCCCAGCCACGGGCGCCGCGAGAATACGGAAGAGAGAGCCATAAGGTGCCTGAACGCTACCCGAACGCGTGGGGGCGCGCCAAGAGCCGGACCGGCGATAACTTGCAGAAATGTCCGAGCCATCCGCCCCGATTTCCGAACTCGCCTGGCGCGAGCTGCTGTTCCAGCACACCGAGGGCCTCCCGGCCGCCTTCGCGGCGGGTCCGGTGACCGGCTACTGCGGATTTGACCCCACCGCCTCGAGCCTGCACGTGGGCAACCTCGTGCCGGTGATGGGACTGGTGCATCTCCAGCGGGCTGGTCACCGGCCGATCGCGCTGGTGGGCGGGGGCACCGGCATGATCGGCGACCCGAGCGGCCGGAGCAACGAGCGTACGCTGCAAACGTTGGAGACGATCGCCGAGAACGCCGCGGCGATCCGCGCGCAGCTCGCGAAGTTCCTCGACTTCAACGGCCCGCACGGGGCGAAGCTCCTGAACAACGCCGACTGGCTCGCGCCGTTGTCGCTGCTGGAATTCCTCCGCGACACGGGCAAGCACTTCTCGATCAACTACATGCTGGCGAAGGACTCCGTGAAGTCACGGCTCGAGACCGGGCTGTCGTTCACGGAGTTCTCGTACATGCTGCTGCAGGCGCACGACTTCCTCGAGCTGCATCGCCGCGAAGGCGTCTCACTGCAGATCGGCGGCAGCGACCAGTGGGGCAACATCACCGCGGGGCTCGAACTGATCCGCAAGACCACGGGCGGCGAGGCGCACGCCCTGACCTTTCCGCTGATCACGAATGCCGACGGCTCGAAGTTCGGCAAGAGCACGGGTGGCGGATCGGTGTGGCTCGATCCGGCGCGCACGTCGCCGTACAAGTTCTACCAGTTCTGGATCGGTGCCGACGACCGCGACGTGTCACGCTATCTGCGTTTCTTCACGCTGCTCGAGCGCGCGGAGATCGAGGCGCTCGACGAGGCCGTACGCACCGCCCCCGGACAGCGGGCCGCACAGCGGGCGCTGGCGGCCGACGTGACGACCAGAGTGCACGGTGCGGACGCGGCCCGGGTGGCGCAGGAAGTGTCGGCCCTACTGTTCGAGAAGGCCGATCCGCAGGGGCTGTCCGATGCGGCGCTGGCCGCGCTGCGCGAAGAGATCCCGTTCGCGGTCTACGCCGCGCCCGCCGACGGTCCAGCACCTTCGGAGGGGATTGACGTATACGAGTGTCTGACGACGCTCGGCATCGCCGCCTCCCGTGGGGTCGCCAAGCGGCTGCTCGAGCAGGGCGGCGTGAGCATCAACGGCACCAAGCTCACCGCGGCCGACCGTGTGGTCGGGGCCGAGCGGTTGCTGCGCGGCCGGCATCTGCTGGTGAAGAAGGGGGCGCGCGAGTTCGGGCTGGTGCACGTCCCCGCATAGTTCGCCCCCGCTCCACCCGTTCCCTCCACCGAGCGCCCAATCGCATGGACAAGTCGAAGCTCCCGAGTCGTCACACGACCGTAGGCCCCGAGCGCGCGCCGCATCGCTCGTACTACTACGCGATGGGTCTCGACGAAGCACAGATCGCGCAGCCGATCGTCGGCGTCGTGTCCAGCTGGAACGAGGCCGCGCCGTGTAACATCTCGCTGCGCCGGCAGGCCGAGGCCGCCAAGCGCGGCGTCACGGCGGCCGGCGGGACGCCGCGCGAGTTCACCACGATCACCGTGACCGACGGGATCGCGATGGGGCACGCCGGCATGAAGTCGTCGCTGGTGAGTCGCG
>CANJOX010000291.1 GCA_947475795.1 Gemmatimonadota bacterium | reverse complement strand
TTGGCGCTTCCGGCCGTGGCACTCTTCTTCGATCTTCCGGTCGGTCCGTCGTGGTGGATCATTGTGGGGATCGTGCTGCTCGCCTCGCTCGGCCTGAGTGCGGTGGGGACGCTCTTCGCGGCGATCGCCTCGAACACGCGGTTGGCCGAGCTGTTGTTGCCGATGATGACGCTGCCGTTCTTCGTGCCGCTGGTGATTCCGGCGGCGCAGGCCACGGCGGTGGTGCTGCGTGGGCAGCCGATCGCCGATGGCATGGCGTGGCTCAAAGTGTTGCTGGCGTTCGATCTCGTGTTTGTGTCAGCCTGTATCGTGGTGTTTCCGTTCACCATCGAGGAGTAGGTATGTCGTCCGTGTCGTCTGCTGCCCCGCGTCCGGTCACGCTGCCGGAGCCGAAGGGATTCGATGCATTCCTCGCCATCGCCATTGTGGCGGTGATCGCGGCGTGTACGCGCGCGCTCTACTTCACGCCCATCGACGCGATGCTGGGCGCGGCCCAGAAAATCTTCTACGTGCATGTGCCGGCGGCGATCATCGGGCTGTACTTCGCCTGCGGTTTGCTGTTCGTCAGCAGTATCACGTACCTGTGGATCAAGGACGAACGTCTTGACCGGTTGGCCGAATCGTCGGCCGAAGTGGGGCTGGTGTTCATGGGTATCGTGCTCGTCACGGGGCCGGTGTGGGCGCGGACCAGCTGGGGCACCTGGTGGGTGTGGGAAGCCCGCATCACGAGCACGCTGTTTCTCTGGCTGCTGGTGGTGGGGTACCTCGTGCTGCGCAGTGGTGTGGAGTCGGCCGAGGTGCGCGCGCGCTTGTCGGCGGTGATGGGATCGCTCGCGGCGCTGTTGGTGCCGTTCATTCACCTCACGGTGAAGCTGTTCCGCGGCATGCATCCCGAGCCCGTCGTGCTGGCGCCGGAGAAGCCCAAGATGCCCCCCGAGATGCTCATGTCGTTCGGGCTGTCGATGGTGGCGTTCCTGCTGCTGTTCTTTGCGTTGCTGCGACTGCGCTTCCGCTGGGCCACGCTGCGCGACGCGCGGGCGGCCATGGAGGCCGCGTGATCGTGCATGCCAGTGCGCTGGTGGCCGCGTCGCCGCTGGTAACCGTCGCCACGGTGCAGGACACCGCCGGCAAAGTGGCGTACGTGCCAAAGGCCGGTGGCCCGCCCGACAGCAGCGGCTACATGTGGGCCGGCTACGCCATCACGGCGGCGGCGTACGGTGGGTACATCGTGGTGTTGCTCCGCCGGATGGCGCGGGCGAAGCGCGGGCGGTAATCCGCTCGTGATCCTGCCGTGATCATGGCCCGGATGCCGGCCCGCGCGCCGGAGCCCCAGCCGCTCGCCGGCGTGCGCATCGCCGTCACCCGCGCCGGGGAGCGTGGATCACCGCTGGCGGCGGCGCTGCGGGCGAAGGGCGCCACCGTGCATGAGGTGCCGCTCACCCGCATCGAAACGCTCGACCTCGCGCCGCTGCACGATGCCGTGCGGCGCCTCGTCGACTTCGACTGGATCCTGCTCACCAGCGTCAACGCCGTGGCGCATCTGGCGCGGGTGGTCGCCGAGCGGGGGGCGGAGGCGGCCATGGCTACCCGTCGGCTGGCCGTCGTGGGAGCCGCCACGTCGGCGGCGGCGGACGGCCACGGCTGGCGCACCCCGACCGTCCAGCCGGAGAACGCGCAGGCCGTGGGGATGCTCGATGCCATGGCCAGTCGCTCCGACATTGACGGCGCGCGCATGCTGTACCCGTGCGCCGCGGGCGCGCGCGATGTGCTGCCCGACGGGCTGCGGGCGCTGGGCGCGCTGGTGGAGAGTGTGCCGGTGTATCGCAGTGCCCCCGACCCCGACGGGCAGGCCCGGGTCCGGGCGCTGGTGCAATCGGGGGAGATCGATCTGGTGACGGTGGCTGCCCCCAGTGCGGTGGACGCGCTGCTGGACGCGCTGCCGCCGGAGCACGCCGGACGCCTGCCGCTCGCCTGCATCGGGCCGGTCACGGCGCGGGCCGCCAAGGTGGCCGGGTTCCCGGTCCGTGTGGAGTCGACGGCGGCGACCATCGAGGGGTGGGTGCAGAGCATCGTGAAGGTCTGCGGCGCGTAGCAGGCCGACCCGCTGCGAAGGGACGGTGCGGGCCGTAAGTTGTGGCATGACTGATCTCGTCGTCCGTATCGGGACGCGTTCCTCCGAATTGGCGCTGCGTCAGGCGCGCCAGGTAGCCGCCGCGCTGGCCGAACGCGGGGTGGCCTCCGAACTCGTGGAGTACACCACCATTGGCGATCGCATCCTCGATCGCCCGCTCAACGCGATCGGCGAGAAGGGGCTCTTCACCGCCGAACTCGAAGCCGACCTCCTCGCGGGTCGCACCGACTGCGCCGTGCATTCCCTCAAAGATCTGCCCACGGCCGATCCCGAGGGACTCACGATCGTGGCGTTGCTCGAGCGCGAGGATCCGCGCGATGCGCTGGTGGTGGGGCCGAACACCACCGCCCGTACGCTGCTGGATTTGCCGAAGGGCGCCAAGGTTGGCACGTCGTCGCTGCGACGTCGTGCGCAATTGCGCGCGCTGCGCCCCGACTTCGATGTGCGCGAATTGCGCGGCAACGTGGGCACGCGCTTGCGGAAAATCGATGCCGGTGAAGTGGACGCGGCATTGCTTGCCGCGGCCGGTTTGCGTCGGCTGGGATTGGGTGAGCGCATTGTCGCGTTCATGGACCCGCCCGATTGGATTTCCGCGCCCGGGCAGGGCGCGATCGCGGTGCAGGCGCGCGCGCACGACGAACGCATGACGGCGATTCTGGCCACGCTCGATCATGCGCACACGCGGGCGGCCGTGACGGCGGAGCGCGCGCTGCTGGGCGCGCTCGAAGGTGGCTGTCAGGTGCCGATCGGCGCCTGCACCACCTATGACGCGAAATACGGACCGATGCTGCACGGCATCATCGCGTCGATCGACGGTGTGTCGGTGGTGCGCGGCGGGCTGCCGATCAACGCCGCCGATCCGGCGTCGAGCGGACGTGACCTGGCGCGGCAGCTGCACGCGGCCGGTGGGGCGGGCATTCTCGACGAACTGCGCGAGGAGCTGGCTGCGAACGCCGCGGCACGTGCGGCGGAGAAGGCGGCCGCCAGCGCCGCGGCGCCAGGGGGCGAGTAATGCCGATGCGCATGCGTCGCTTGCGGCGCACCGAGGCGCTTCGCCGCATGGTGCGCGAAACGCGGCTCGATCCCGCGCAGTTCATCTGGCCGTTGTTCGTGCGCTCCGGCACGGGCGTGCGCGCGCCGATCGGCTCGATGCCGGGTGTCGCGCAAACCTCCGTGGACGAAATGCTGCGCGACGCCGAGAAAGCCGTGGCCGCGCAGATCGGCGGCATTCTGTTGTTCGGCATTCCCGACACCAAAGACGCGACCGGTTCGTCGGCCTGGGATCCGCAGGGGCCGGTTCCCGCCGCGGTGCGTGCCGTGAAGCGCGAGTTTCCGCAGCTCGTGGTCGTGACCGACGTGTGCATGTGCGAGTACACCGATCACGGACACTGCGGCTTGCTCACGTCGTCAGGCGAAGTGGATAACGACGCCACGCTCGAGCTGCTCTCGCGTGAAGCACTGGCGCACGCGGAGGCTGGCGCCGACATCGTCGCCCCCAGCGACATGATGGATCTGCGCATCGGACACATGCGGCAGGCCCTCGATACGGCCGGCTTCACGCAGACGCCGATCATGAGCTACGCCGCCAAGTACGCGTCCGCGTTCTACGGCCCGTTCCGCGAAGCGGCCGAATCGACACCGGCGTTCGGCGATCGGCGCAGCTACCAGATGGATCCGGCCAACGGCCGCGAAGCCATCCGCGAAGTGACGCTCGATGTGGAAGAGGGCGCCGACATCCTGATGGTGAAGCCGGCCGGCGCCTATCTCGACATCATCGCCGCGGTGAAGCGCGAGACGCAGATGCCGCTCGCCGCGTATCAGGTGAGCGGTGAGTACTCGATGATCAAGGCCGCGGCCGAGCGCGGATGGATCGACGGCGATCGGGCCATGATGGAGTCGCTGGTAGCCATTGCGCGCGCCGGCGCCGACATGACGATCACCTACTTTGCACTCGACGCGGCCGCTGCCCTGCGGAACCGCTGATCCCGATTTCTTCCACCACCCCCTCGGTCATGCACAATCCCTGGCGCGATATGCCCCCCGGCCCCCACGCGCCGGAGCTGGTCACCGCGATCATCGAAATTCCGGCCGGTTCGCGCAATAAGTACGAGCTCGATAAGGAATCCGGACAGTTCAAGCTCGATCGCGTGCTGTACTCCGCCGTGCATTATCCGGGCGACTACGGCTTCATCCCGCGCACGCTGCACGAGGACAACGATCCCCTCGATATCCTCGTGCGCATCAACGAGCCCACGTTTCCCGGCTGCCAGATCACCTGCCGCCCGATCGGCGTGCTGAAGATGCTGGACAAGGGAGAGCCCGACGAGAAGATCCTCGCCGTGCCGAGCGACGATCCGTATCACAACGACATTTACGACATCGCCGACATGCCGGCGCACTACCTCAAGGAAATCGAGCACTTCTTCGGCATCTACAAGGACCTCGAAGGCAAGCGCGTCGAGATTCAGGGATGGGAGAAGAGCGAGGTGGCGTTCAAGGTGATTCAGAGATCCATTGAGCGGTACGCGGAAGTCTATCTGA